>JACMQR010000072.1 GCA_014376885.1 Polaromonas sp. | reverse complement strand
CCGGGTCCAGGATGCGCTTGTCGAGCCAGTTGAAATCCAGGCCGGTGTCGACCGTGGCCGAATGCAGGGCCACCGGGATGTGCACCAGGCCAAAGCTGAGCGATCCCTTCCAGATTGCACGGGTTGTCATGGAATGCCTTTCAAGCTGCGGCCAGGTCAATGGCAGGGGGGCTGAAAGGCAGGACCGCAGGTCCGCAGCCCGGAGCGCGGCCAGCGGCAGCTTTTTTTCGAGCCATGGTCCAGTGTGTTGGCGTCCAGCCCGGCCGTGTGTTGGCGCGCCAGGATCCCCGGCGTAGGAGAAGGGCGCATCTTCGGGCTTTGTGGGTTCGATGCAAAACGAAGTTGCAAAGCGGGTTTATCCTAGCGCTGCAGGCCGAACGCCGCAGCACAATCACTCAGCCATTCAACCCCCAGGAGCCTTTATGACCAGTCGTCGCCTAGCCGCCCGTATTTCCTTTGCTGCCTTGTCCCTGGCAGCGGTTGCCGCCATCACCGGGTGCGGCATGATGAAGCCGTCATCGACCGCCGCCGCCATGTCCAACATGGTGGCCCTGAGCACGCAGTTGCGCGCCTCCAACGAAGTGCCGCCCAACGCCAGCCCGGCGACCGGCACGGTCGACGCGGTGTTCAACAAGGACACCAGCATGCTGCGCTGGAAGGTGAGCTACAGCGGCCTGACCGGTCCGGCCACGGCGGGTCACTTCCATGGCCCGGCCGCTGCCGGCGCGAACGCAGGCGTCGTGCTTCCCTGGGGCAGTGCCATCACCAGCCCAATGGAAGGAAGCGCCACGCTGACGCCTGCCCAGACCGCCGACCTGATGGCCGGCCGCTGGTATGCCAATGTCCACACCGCAGCCAATCCGGGCGGCGAAGTACGCGGCCAGATGCTGGTGCGCAACTGATCGTCAGGCACCGCCCGCCGCCAATGCTCTTTATTAAATAGCAAACATTCCCCGTAGTGAAAGCGGGGAAAGTAGTTTTCATTCAAGTTCCGGTGGCCTGGCAGCACTGGACGAGACTTTCGGGGCAGGCTCGGTTGTCGCACGGCCGTCGTACCGGTTTGGGAAGATGCCAGGGAACGATACCCTGCAGTTCTGTCCAAAAACCGCAGCGTGACCCGTCTCCAAGCCGGCGCACCGCACCGTGCGCCGCCTGTTTGGCACTGGAGATCTCATGCATCCGTTAAGTATTTTTTCTCGCGGCCCGGCTCGTCCGGCGGCTTGCATGCGCCTGGGCCGGTCGCTGGTCTTGCTGGCCATGAGCGCCACCGCCGCCTGGGCGCAACCCTATCCGGCGCGCTCCATCGAGTGGGTGGTGCCCTATCCGGCCGGCGGCGGCTCCGATGTGGTGGCCCGCTCGCTCAGCGAACCCATGGCCAGCGCCCTGGGGCAGCCGGTCATCGTCAGCAACAAGCCGGGCGCTGCTACCAACATCGGCGCCAGCTATGCGGCCCGTTCCAAAGCCGACGGCTACACACTGCTGACGGGCGACACCGCCACCCTGGCCGCCAATCCGGCGCTCTACAGCGGCCTAAACTACAGCGCGGAAAAGGACTTCGTGCCGGTCGGCCTGCTGGCCCGGTTCCCGATGGTGCTGGTGGTCAACCCGGCGGTTCCTGCCTCCAACCTGGCGGAGTTTTTGGCCTGGGCCAAATCCCAGGCCGCCGGCGTTAGCTATGCCTCGCCCGGCGCGGGCAGCCCGCACCACCTGACGGCCGAGCTGTTTCGCGGCCGCACGGGCCTGAACCTGGTCCATGTGCCCTACCGGGGCGCAGCGCCGGCGGTCCAGGATGTGGCCGGCGGCCAGCTGCCCTTCATGTTTGTCGACACGGCGGCCGGGATGGGCTTCATCCAGTCCGGGCGCCTGCGGCCCATCGGCATGGCCAGCCTGACGCGGGTGAAAAACTTCGAGAGCATCCCCACCCTGAACGAGCAGGGCCTCAAGGGGTTTGAGGCCTTTGCCTGGCAGGGCCTGGTGGCGCCGGCCGGAACCCCACCCGAGGTCATCACCAAGCTGAACCAGGCGCTGGTGGCGGCGCTGAACACCACCGCGGTTCGGGCCAGGTTCCAGACGCTCGGCCTTGAAGCCACCCCCGGCTCGCCGGCGCAGATGGCCACCTATGCCCGGAGCGAGCGCGAAAAGTGGGGCCAGGTGATCCGCGCCAGCGGCATCAAGCTGGACTGAGCATGACCCCGGCACGCCGGGCCCCTGCGGGCGCGGCCAGCCCTTGGCCCTTCCGATGCGAAAGTGACCTGATGACCCTCAATGCCCTGCCCAACGCTTTGCGCTACCAGTCAGGCTTTGGCAACGAGTTTGCCAGCGAAGCCGTGCCAGGCGCGCTGCCGCATGGGCAAAACAGTCCGCAGCGCGCGCCGCACGAGCTGTATACCGAACTGCTGTCGGGCACCGCGTTCACCGCCCCGCGCGCCGACAACCGGCGCACCTGGCTGTACCGGCGCCAGCCGTCGGCAGTCATTGGCGGCTACGACCCGTATGCCCAGCCCTTCTGGACCAGCGGCGCGGCCGGTGGCGTGGTTTGCCCGCCCGACCCGCTGCGCTGGAAGCCCTTCGACATCCCGGACGAGCCGCTCGACTTTGTCGACGGCATGCGCACCCTGGCGGCCAATGGCGACGCCGATGCGCAAACCGGCATGGCCACCCATGTCTACCTGGCCAACCGGTCGATGACCGGCAAGGCGCTGGTCAATGCCGACGGCGAAATGCTGCTGGTGCCGCAGCAGGGCCGCCTGGTGCTGACCACCGAGCTGGGCATCCTGGAACTCGCCCCCGGCGAGGTGGCGTTGGTGCCGCGCGGCATGGCGCTCAGCGTGGCGCTGCCCGACGGCCCGTCGCGCGGCTATGTCTGCGAAAACTACGGTGCCCATTTCCGCCTTCCCGAACTCGGGCCGATCGGCTCGAACGGCCTGGCCAATGCGCGGGATTTCCGGGTGCCCACGGCCGCATACGACCAGGCGGCGGCTTTCAGTCCGGGCTATGACATCGTCAAGAAATACGGCGGGCGTCTGTGGGTGGCCCGCCAGGCGCACAGCCCGTTCAATGTCGTGGCCTGGCATGGCAACCTGGTGCCCTGCAAATACGACACCGCCCACTTCATGACCATCGGCTCGATCAGCTTCGACCATCCGGACCCGTCGATCTTCACCGTGCTGACCGCGCCCTCAGACACGCCGGGCACGGCCAACTGTGATTTCGTGATTTTTCCACCGCGCTGGCTGGTGGCTGAAAACACCTTTCGACCGCCCTGGTTTCACCGCAACCTGATGAGCGAATTCATGGGCCTGGTCCATGGCCAGTACGATGCCAAGGCCGAAGGCTTCCAGCCCGGCGGCGCGTCGCTGCACAACGGCATGGTGCCGCACGGGCCGGATGCCGAGTCGTACCGCAAGGCCAGCACCGCCGAGCTTGCGCCGCACAAGCTCGAGCACACCCTGGCGTTCATGTTCGAGAGCCGCTACCGCTTCGTGCCGACCGCTTTCGCCCTGCAAAGCGGGTCCCTCGACACCGCCTACGCAGGCTGCTGGCACGGGCTGCACGACAACTTCAAGGACACCGCCGCATGAGCCCGATGCCTGACCGGCTGGACTTCAGCCACGACGCCGGCCTGCGCTCCTGGGTTGCATCGGCCAATGCGCCGGACTGCGATTTTCCGATCCAGAACCTGCCTGTAGGCGTTTTCCGGCGTGCCGGCAGCCGGGAGGGATTTCGTCCCGGCGTGGCGATTGGCGACCAGGTTGTCGACCTGCTGGCAATGCGCGACGCCGGACTCTTGCCGCCGGAGGTGGCCGCGTCCCTGATCGGCTGCGAGCGCGGCGAGCTCAATGCCTTCATGGCGCAGGGCCGCGCCGCGCGGGTCGCCCTGCGCCACGCCCTGTCGCGCAGCCTGCTCGAAGGCAGCGCGCACCAGGCACGGCTGCAGCCCTGGCTGCTGGTGCAGGCCGGGGCCGAATACGCCGTTCCCTGCCGCATCGGCGACTACACCGACTTTTACACCGGTATCCACCATGCCACGGCGGTCGGCAAGCTGTTTCGCCCGGACGAGCCGCTGCTGCCGAACTACAAATGGGTGCCGATTGGCTACCACGGCCGCAGCTCGTCGATTGGCGTGAGCGGACAGTGCTTTGCACGCCCCCGGGGTCAGACGAAAGGCCCGAACGAGGCGGTGCCGCTGCTGCGCCCCAGCCACCGGCTCGACTATGAGCTGGAGCTGGGTGTCTTCGTCGGGCAGGGCAATGCGCCGGGCGAACCGATCCCGATCGCCGACGCCGAGGGCCATGCCTTTGGCCTGGTGCTGCTCAACGACTGGTCGGCGCGCGACGTCCAGGGCTGGGAATACCAGCCGCTCGGGCCGTTTCTGGCCAAAAGTTTTGCCACCACCTTGTCGCCCTGGATCGTCACCATGGAAGCGCTGGCGCCGTTTCGCGCGCCGTTTTCGCGGCCGCCGGGCGACCCGCAGCCCCTGCCTTACCTGGACTCCGAAGGCAACCGGGCGGCCGGCCAGATCGACGTGGCGCTCGAAGTGCTGATCCAGACCCAGGCCATGCGCGACGCCGGCGCGCTGCCCCAGCGCCTGTCGCAGTCGAGCTACCTGGGCGCCTACTGGACGGTTGCCCAGATGATCACCCACCATACCGTCAATGGATGTAATCTACAGCCGGGTGATTTGCTCGGCACAGGAACCCAGTCAGGCCCGCAGCCGGCGCAGGCCGGCTCATTGCTCGAACTCACCGCAGGCGGCAAGAACCCGCTGAGGCTGGCCAACGGTGAAAGCCGCACCTTCCTTCAAGACGGCGACGCCATCACCCTGCGCGGCCACTGCGAGCGCAGCGGCTTTCGGCGCATCGGCTTTGGCGACTGCCAGGGCCAGGTGCTTGCGGCCAGGGTCTGACGGGCGGGTGGCCGGTCCGGTCAGCCGACAGGCCAATAGGGCGATTGGACTAGTGCGCTATGAATTATGTAGTTGCGCGCGTAACATCTGCGTGCACGTGCAGCCAGTTTGGCTGAAAAATAACGCAATACCGTGTTGACTCGAACGCACTGGTGCAGCCCTTGGCGGCCCCGCTCTTGGTTGTGTTTCGCGTTTGACAAAACCGATTAACCGGGTCCGGGGGGCTGGCGATCCGGCAACCTTCTCTTTTTTTTCTGGAAATACCGTATGGCGCTGCAGGCTTTGGACGAGCAACTGGCACAGTTCCGGTCGGTGATCAAAAGCCACGGGCTCAATGGCGCCCTGCGTTACCTCAACGCCCGTACTGCCTTTCGCTACACCGCGGTTTACCGGCTCGACGGCCAGATCCTGCGCAACATCCACCTCTACGACCGTCTGGGCGAGGCGCCGGGAAGTTTGTCCGAAGTGCCGCTGGGCGAGAGTTTTTGCCAGTTCGTGATCAGGGACCAGGGCTTTGGCACGGCCGACTCCAGCCAGGACGATCGCCTGCTGGGCCACCCCTACCGGGGCGTCCTGAATGCGTATTTCGGCCTTCCGCTGTCGCGCAAGGCGGGCACGCTCTACGGGACGTTCTGCCATTTTGACGTCAAGCCCGTGCAGATTGACGACAGCGAAATCCCCCTGCTGGAGGCGCTCGTGCCGGTGCTGATGGACCACTTGCGCTAGCAGCCCGGACCCAGGCGGCAGAGCTTTTTGCAACAAATGCGCCAGCTGCCGGGCGCGGTTCGCCGCAAGCCAGTACCCTTGCCGGTGTACAGGCGCCGGGTAAACGCCTAAAATCGTGGGTTAACCCAAAATCGCATGGCAGTCAGTGCTTGGCGCCGCCGCAGGGCGGCCCGCGCGGTTTACAACACAATCGCCCCATGAACGCCCCCCTTGACGTCTCCTTTTTCGCCCGCTCTGCCAAGCCGCTGACCAGCTACCGCAAATATTGGGCGGCCCGCTTTGGCACCGCCAAGTTTTTGCCCACCAGCCGGGCCGAGATGGAGGCGATGGGCTGGGATTCGTGCGACATCATCATCGTCACCGGCGACGCTTATGTCGACCACCCGAGCTTTGGCATGGCGGTGATCGGCCGTATGTTGGAAGACCAGGGCTTTCGGGTCGGCATCATCGCCCAGCCCGACTGGCAAAGCGCCGAGCCGTTCAAGGCGCTGGGCAAGCCCAATTTGTTTTTCGGCGTGGCCGCCGGCAACATGGACTCGATGATCAACCGCTACACCGCCGACCGCAAGATCCGCACCGACGACGCCTACACGCCCGGCGACGTCGGCGGCAAGCGCCCCGACCGCCCCGCGCTGGTGTATTCGCAGGGCTGGCGCGAAGCCTACAAGGAGGTCCCGATCATCCTGGGCGGCATCGAAGGCTCGCTGCGCCGCATCGCCCACTACGACTACTGGTCGGACAAGGTGCGCCGCAGCGTGGTGATCGACTCCAAGTGTGACCTGCTGCTCTACGGCAACGCCGAGCGCGCAGTCGTCGAGGTGGCGCACCGCCTGGCGGCCCGGGAGCCGATTGCCAACATGACCGACATTCGCGGCACCGCGTTTTTGCGGCGCAGCGGCGACGAATCTGCCCAGGGCTGGTTCGAAATCGACTCGACCAGCGTGGACGAGCCCGGCCGCGTCGAGGCGCATGTCAACCCCTACCTGATGATTTCCGACCAGGCCAGGGAGCAGGG
>JACMQR010000400.1 GCA_014376885.1 Polaromonas sp. | reverse complement strand
GGTAGCGCGGCGTGGTGAAAAAGCCTTCGAAACGGTCTATCTTGAGCTGCAGCTCGGGGCCTTCAAAGCGGTTGCCGGCGTTGTTGATGCGCACGTTGCCGGTGCTTTTGAGCTGGTCGTCAGGCTGGTAGTACTCGATGCGGTCGGCGCGCAGCGAGGTGGCGCCGCGGCGCAGCTCGGCATTGCCCTCGATGACCGTTTCCAGGTCCGGCCGGCCCGACAGCCGGTCGCCATAGACGAAGGTTGGCGCTTCGTCGCCGGGCGCCTTGGACACGCCCTCGGCCAGCAGCGGCGAGCTTTTGAGCATCAGCGGGCTGGCCGGCAGGGCCGGCAGGGCTGGCAGCGCTTGGCCAGGCGCCTGCGCCCGGCCCGGGCTGGCGGCCGCCAGCCCCAGGCTGGCAAGCAGCACCAGCCGGGCGGCGGCCCAGGCCACCGGTGATAAAGGAAAGAAGGAGCGGGATGCGCGGCGCATCGTTGGTGAGGAGGTAAACCCGTTTGTAAAATCAGGCCTGATTATCCATGACCCTCCCGCCGGCCTGCCTCCAGGCGCCGCACCGACCCAAGGCTTTGAACAAATGACCGCTTCCCCTCCCGACTGGCTCGATCCTGCGCGCGCCAGCGCCTTTGCCGGCTGGCTGGCGGGCGTCGCGCCGGCGCATGGCCTGCAGCCGGACAGCCTCAGGCTGGCGTCGGCCGATGCCAGCTTTCGCCGCTATTTGCGCATCGACGCTGCCGGCGGCGCGGGCAGCTTCATCATCATGGATGCACCGCCGGCCCTGGAAGATTGCGCGCCGTTTGTCAAGGTGGCGGGCCTGATGGAGGCGGCCGGCCTGCAGGCGCCGCGCGTGCTGGCGTGGGATGCGCCACTGGGCTTCATGCTGCTGACCGACCTGGGCGCGCAGACCCTGATGGAGGTGATGGCGCCGCCGGCTGGCGCCTTGGCCGTGGCCCAGGCGACGCCGGCGCATTTCGACCTTTACATGCAGGCGGTCGATGTGCTGGTGCGCTGGCAGCTGGCGTCCCGGCCCGGCGTGCTGCCGCTGTATGACGAGGCGCTGCTGGCGCGCGAGCTGGCGCTGTTTCCCGAGTGGTATGTCAGCCGGCACCGGGGCCTGGCGCTGGACGCGGGCTTGGGTGCCAAGCTCGAGCCGCTGTTCGCGCAGATCAGGGCAAGCAACCTCAATGCGCTGGACGGCGCACGCGTTTTTGTGCACCGCGACTTCATGCCGCGCAACCTGATGGTGGGCGCCGGCGGCGAGCTGGGCGTGCTGGACTTCCAGGACGCGGTCTATGGCCCGGTGACCTACGACATCGCCAGCCTGATGCGCGATGCCTTCCTGAGCTGGGACGAGGAGTTCGTGCTCGACATCACCGTGCGCTACTGGCAGAAGGCGCGCAAGGCCGGCCTGCCGGTGGGCGACGACTTCGGCGAGTTCTACCGGGCGGTCGAATGGATGGGCCTGCAGCGCCACCTCAAGATCCTGGGCATTTTCGCGCGCCTGAGCCTGCGCGACGGCAAGCCCGGGTATCTGGCCGACACGCCGCGCTTCATGAAATACGCCAGAGCCACCTGCGCCCGCTACCGCCAGCTCGGGCCGCTGATGGTGCTGCTTGACGAGATCGAAGGCGTCAGCACCCGCGTGGGGTACACATTTTGATGCCAAACAAGCCTTTCGTGCAAGCTGGACGGATCCATACAGCTATTATTTCTATAGCAAACAGTCTTCGATGCCAGGCGGCTGGAACGCCATGAGCGCCCGCTTTTATGCCGACATTGCCCTGGCCACCGGTCAGAGCGTCACGCTGCCCGAGCAGACCGCCCGCCATGTGCAGGTGCTGCGCCTGCAGCCGGGCGGGCGCATCACGCTCTTCAATGGCCGGGGCGATGCCGAAGGCCAATTCGAGGCCACGGTCGAGCGCATGGGCCGCAGCGATGTCGATGTGCTGGTCGGCGCCTACACCGCCAGCGCCCGCGAAGCCAGCCGCGCGACTCACCTGGTCGTCGCCATGCCGGCCAACGAGCGCATGGACTGGCTGATCGAAAAAGCCACCGAACTCGGCGCGGCCAGCATCCAGCCAGTGATGAGCGAGCGCAGCGTGCTGCGCCTGAAAGCCGAGCGCGCCGAGAAAAAAGTCGCCCACTGGCGCGGCATCGCCATCGCTTCGAGCGAGCAGTGCGGGCGCAACCGGGTGCCGCTGGTCCGCGATGTGGCGACGCTGGGCGACTGGTTGAAACAAGCCGCTGGCCGGCCCGCAGGCCTGGGTGCGCGCCTGCTGCTGTCGCTGCAGGGCGGCAGCCGCCCGCTGGCGCAAGCGCTGGCCGGCACCGGCGAGCTGACCTTCCTGAGC
>JACMQR010000399.1 GCA_014376885.1 Polaromonas sp. | reverse complement strand
TGGCCGGCATTTTTGCCGCCGTGCCCTACTGCATCGACCTGATCGGCGGGCCGTACCTGCAAACCCGGGACGAAGTCTGCAAGGCGTTTCGCCCCAAATCGGCGATTCGTCCGGCTGCAGCGCCGCCACCCCCATGAAGCCCCTGGTGCCGGATGCCATCGCCACGGCCCGGCAACTGGCCGCCGGCACGCTCGACGCGGCAAGCCTGCTCGCCGCCACGCTCGAGCGCATCCATGCGCTGGATGGCCAGCTGGGCGCATTCGTGGCCCTGACGGACCTTCCCGCCGCGCTCGAACAGCTTGAACACAGCCGGCAGGCCCAGCCGGGCAGTCCGCTGCAGGGATTGCCCGTGGCCGTCAAGGATATTTTCGACACCTGCTGCCTGCCGACCAGTTATGGCTCAACGCTGTTTGCCGACGCCCAGCCGGCCAGTGATGCGGCGATGGTCAGCGCCATCCGCCGCGCAGGCGGCGTGGTGATCGGGAAATCCAGCACCACCGAGTTTGCGTTTCTCAACCCCACCCAGACGCGCAATCCCAAGGCGCCTGGCCGCACCCCGGGCGGCTCGTCGGCCGGATCGGCAGCGGCTGTGGCTGCCGGCCTGGTGCCGTTTGCCATCGGTACGCAGACCGGCGGCTCCATCATTCGCCCGGCGTCCTACTGCGGCGTTGCCGGATTCAAGCCGAGCTTTGGCCTGCTGCCCACTGCGGGAATAAAGTGCTTTTCCTGGTCGCTCGACACCGTGGGCCTGTTTGCCGCCAGCGTGCGCGAGGTGGCCTGGCTCGCCCAGGCAGTCAGCGGCTATGACCTCGCAGTGCAAGAGGCGGCCGACGCCGCGCCGTCCCGACCCTGGGTCGTGGGCGTGCCGGACGCCTACCCCTGGGGCGTGGTGTCGCCCAGCGCGCAGCGGGCGCTGCAGGCCGGCGCGCGGGCCTGTGAGGCGGCTGGTGCCGAGGTGCGCGGCATCCGGTTGCCGGCCTGGCTGCGCGATGTGTTCGAAGCCCATGAGGTGATTCAGGGCTATGAGGCCTGGCGCTCGCTGGCGCGCGAGGCGGACCGGCTGGACAAGGAGCCGCGGGCGCTGTCTGCGGTGCTGCGCGACTACCTGCTGTCCGCCCGGCTGATCACGGCGCCGGCTTATCAGGCCGCGCAGCAAACAGCCACGGCTGGCCGGCAGGCCTGCAGCGACTGGTTCGGTGAATTCGATGTTTTGATGACACCCAGCGCGCCGGACGAAGCGCCGGCCGGCTACGGCAGCACCGGCGCGTCCACCTTCAACCGCGCCTGGACCCTGCTGGGCTTGCCGTGCGTGAATGTTCCGGGCGCCGTGGGCGTGACCGGCAGCCCGATGGGCCTGCAGATCATCGCCGGGCCCGGTGCAGACCGCCACTGCCTGGAAGCAGCGGCTTTTCTGGAGCAAGCCCTGGCCCGCCAGGCTTGATCAGGCAGCGCTTATTTGCCGATCAGCTGATTGAGCTTGTCGGCTTCAAAATTTTCCTGCCGGGCGGCATCTTTCGGTACGCACTCCTGGTGCCGGGCCGTTGGCAGGCTTGAGAGCTTTTCCACTGCCTGCCAGAGCAGCGCGATCTGGTGCTCCTGGCTGGAAGCGTTGTCGATCAGCCCGCGCATGGCCTGGCTCAGCGGGTCATCGCTTTGCGTCACGCCGTAGGCTGAAAAGCCCATCTGGCTGGCCGCCTCCTCGCGCTTCAAGTCGGCGCCGGGCTGGATGATGCGCGCCGGGTTGCCGACAGCGGTGGCGCCGGCCGGCACCGGCTTGACGACCACCGCGTTCGAGCCGATGCGCGCGCCGTCGCCAACGGTGAAGCCGCCCAGCACCTGCGCGCCGGCGCCAACCACCACGTTTTTACCCAGCGTCGGATGGCGCTTGGCGCCCTTGTAAAGCGCCGTGCCGCCCAGAGTGACACCGTGGTAGATGGTGCAGCCCGGGCCGACTTCGGCGGTTTCGCCGATCACCACGCCCATGCCGTGGTCGATGAACACGCAGCCGGCAATCTGCGCGCCCGGATGGATCTCGATGCCGGTCAGTGCGCGCGAAATGTGCGAGATGAAGCGGCCCAGCCATTTGAAGCCATGCTGCCAGCACCAGTGCGCGCGCCGGTGCAGGACCAGCGCATGCAGGCCCGGGTAGCAGGTCAGCACCTCCCAGCGGGTGCGGGCGGCCGGGTCGCGTTCAAGGATGCACTGGATGTCGGAGCGGAGTCGGGAAAACATGCGGCAAGTTTAGGGTGTCGCGGGCAAGCCCGTGTCCGCTGGCGCGGGGTCCGGGCCACATGCCGGGGCGCTCCGAGACGCCGACTGCCGCAGCACCGCCTTGGCCACGCCGCGCAGGATGTGGATTTCCTCCGGGCTGAGCTGCGCGCGGTTGCTCAGCTGGTTCAGGCGCGGCATCAGCTTTTTGGGCGCAGCCGGGTCGAGAAAGCCAACGCCGACCAGCGCCTGCTCCCAGTGGGCGAGCATGCCGCTGACCGCGGCGGCATCGGCCAGCCGGGACTCTTCGGCAGCCGCCTGCACGCCAAAGCCGCCCAGGGCTTCGCGCCAGTCGTAAGCAATCAGCTGCACCGCTGCGCCCAGGTTGAGCGAGCCGAATTGCGGGTCGGTCGGAATGCTCAAGGCGACATGGCAGCGGTAGACATCGCCATTTTGCATGCCAAAACGCTCTGAGCCAAACAAAAAAGCCACCGAATCCGGCTGGTGTGCAGGCTGCTCGGACATTTCATGCTCTTTATTTGAGAGCAGCTTGGCGAAATGCGCGCGCGGCGCCCGGGTCGGCGGGCCAAAGTCGCGCGGCGTCATGGCGGTGGCGCACAGGTGGGCCACGCCGTTCAGCGCCTCGTCGAGCGTGTCGACGATCCGGGCCTTGGCCAGCACATCGAGCGCGCCGCTGGCCCGCTGAATGGTTTCTTCGCGCCTGAGCACATTGGCCCAGCGCGGCGCCACCAGCACCAGGTCGTCAAAGCCCATGGTTTTCATGGCGCGGGCAGCGGCGCCCACATTGCCGGCGTGGCTGGTGTGGATCAGGATGAAGCGGGTTTTCATGGATAAATGCGGCGTCGGCGCTGCCAGCGGTGGGCCGGGGCAGGCGGGCAATTGCGGCCGGGGCGAACGAAGCCGGTAAAATCCAGCATTGTCGCCTGTTGCCGCTGCTGGTTTCCAGCAGCCGGCGCAGGGTTTTGCAGTTCCTGCCCGCTCTTTTTTACCTTTATGTCCAGCAATCTACACCCCATGCTCAATGTGGCCGTCAAGGCTGCGCGCGCCGCCGGCGCCCTCATCAACCGCGCCGCGCTTGACGTCGAGGCGGTTCGCGTGTCGCTCAAGCAGACGAATGACTTTGTCACCGAAGTCGACCAGGCCGCCGAAGCGGCGATCATCGACATTTTGCTCACCGCCTACCCCACCCATGGCATTGTGGCCGAGGAGTCGGGCAGCGAGCAGGGCGCCAAAGATGCCGAATTTGTCTGGATCATCGATCCGCTGGACGGCACCACCAACTTTATCCACGGCTTTCCGTTTTACTGCGTCAGCATTGCCCTGGCAGTGCGCGGCAAGGTCGAGCAGGCGGTGGTCTACGACCCGATCCGCAACGATATCTACAGCGCCAGCAAAGGCCGCGGCTCTTATGTGAACGACCGCCGCATCCGTGTCGGCAAGCGCACCCGGCTGCAGGACTCCTTGATCTCCACCGGCTTTCCCTACCGTCCCGGCGACAAGCTCAAACCCTACCTGAACATGCTCGGCGAGGTGATGAGCCAGTGCGCCGGCGTTCGTCGGCCGGGCGCGGCGGCGCTGGATCTGGCGCATGTCGCGGCCGGCCTGACCGACGGCTTTTTCGAAACCGGCCTGCAGCCCTGGGATGTGGCGGCCGGCTCGCTGCTGGTCACCGAGGCCGGCGGCCTGATTGGCAACTTCACCGGCGAGGCCGACTTCATCGAGCATGGCGAATGCGTGGCCGGCAACCCGAAAATCTATGCGCAGCTGGTCGGCACCCTGGCCCGGTACAGCCGGTTTGCCGGCGCTGGCGACAAGGCCAGCGTGCGCCAGGCGGGGCTGGGCGGGACTGAGGGCGGCGCGCCGGCCGCAGCTGCTGGCAGCGACGCCGCCGCACCGGCTGCCAAGCCGACCCTCAAGGCCCGGCGCATCAAGGGCGCCAGCGATGCCGGTGCCGAAGCCGAAGCAGCGCAGCCGGTGCCCGACGCGCCCTTCTAGGAACGGGGGCGGCGGCGCTGGTGCCGCGCCGGCGGCGGCTGCTGCACGCCGGCAGCCGGTTTGGGTACAGTGTGCGCACCCACCATGAACCGCAAGCCAAGTGACATTCTTTCTTTGAACGCCCTGGCGCCGCGGCTTCGCTGCCGGCTGGACGGCGCTTTGCGGGTGCTTTTGAGCCACTATGTCACCAATGGCCTGAGCGTGTCGCTGGGCCTGGTGCTGATCATGCTGGCCCTGTTCGAATCGGCCGGCCTGGCCGCCGCCGCCAGCGCTGCCGTCGGGGTGATCATCACCAGTCTGCCCGACCTGCCGTCGCCGCGCCGGCGCAAGATCATGCAGGTGCTGCCCGCGCCGGTGCTGGGCACGCCGCTGTTCATGCTGGTGCAGCTGACCCGCCAGGACGACCTGCTGCTCGGCGCCGTGCTGGTGGCCGGCACCTTTTTGGCGGTGATGGTGATGGCCTGGGGCAAGCGCGGCGGGCCGATCTGCATTGCGCTGCTGTTTTCGATGCTGTTTTCCATGGCTGCGCCGCCCATAAATTCGCCGGACGAGATTGCCGCGCACACCGGCTGGTTTGCGGCCGGTGCACTGCTTTACCTGCTCTGGGCGGTGCTGACGACAAACCTGCTCAACCGCCGCTTTCGAGCCCAGTCGCTGGCCGAATGCCTGCACAGCTTTGGCGCCATCCTGCGCACCCAGGCGCTGCGCTTCGGACCCCAGCCCGACCATCCGGCGCTGCTCGAAGCCATGCTGGCACAGCAGGCCAATTTTGCCGACCAGTTGCAAGACACCCGCAATGTCGTGCTGGAGTCGCCCACCACGCGCCCGCGCCAGCAATACGCCGCCATGCTGATGAGCCTGCTCGAAGCGCGCGACCACCAGCTGGCCTGCGACCTGGACCTGGACGTGTTGCTGAGCGAGCAGCTGTCCGCGCCGCACCTGCCAGCGCTGCGCCAGGCCTTGAACGAGACTGCTGACGCGCTTGAGACGCTTGGCATGGCGCTGCTGCTCGGGCGGCGCCAGCAGTCGCTGCGCCCGATTCCCGACCTGCGGGCACAACTGGCCGGCGCGTTTCCGCCCCGCGCAGCGGCCAATGCGTCGCTGCCGCCCGGCCCCGTTCGCAGCGGGCTGCCCGACACCGCTGCCCTGCTGCGCAACATGGCCGACCGCATTGGCCACATCAATGACGAAGCGGTCAAGATCGCCGCACTGGCGCGCGGCGATGTGGCCCCCGAGCTGAGCCTGGTGCGCAACCAGTGGCAGCTGTTTGTCAGCCCCACCCGCTGGAGCCTCAAGCCGCTGCGCGGCCAGTTGGGCTGGCGCGCGCCGACCCTGCGCTATGCGCTGCGCGCCACGCTGGCGGTGGCCACCGGTTATGCCGCCGCGCTGCATCTGCCCTGGGCCACTCACGAATACTGGATACTGATCACCATCGTCGTCGTCATGCGCGGCAACCTGGCGCAAACGGTTCAGCGGCGCAATGCGCGGGTGGCCGGCACCGTGCTCGGCTGCCTGCTGGTGATGGCGCTCCTGGCAACCCATCCGGGCGCCCGGATGCTGTTTTTGATCGTGGCGCTGAGCGCTGGCCTGTCCCATGCGTTTGCGCTGCGCCGCTACCTCTACACCACGATTGCGGCCACGGTCAGCGGCTTGCTGCAGGCGCACCTGCTGCTGGTCGGCCTGCAGCCCACGTTTGCCGTTGGCGAACGCCTGGCCGACACGCTACTCGGGGCCCTGCTGGCCTGGCTGTTCAGCTATGTCCTGCCGTCCTGGGAGCGCCACCAGATCCCTGGCCTGGTCAAACGCAGCCTGCAGGCGCAGGGCGAGCATGCCAGGCTGGCGCTGGCGCTGCTCGACACAGCGCAGACGGCTGATGTGAACTGGCGCCTGGCGCGGCGCGAAGCCTACGACAGCCTGTCGGCGCTGACGCTGGCCACCCAGCGCAGCCTGGCCGAGCCGCGCCAGGTCCGACTGCCGCTGGAGCCGCTCGAAGCGCTGCAGGCGCGCAGCTACCAGTTGCTGGCCCAGTTGACGGCGGTCAAGTCGCTGCTGCTGCTGCGGCGCAGCCAGCTCGACATGGCGCAGGCCCTGCCGGCGCTGGACCAGGCGGCGCGCTGCATCGCTGCCGAACTCTCAAGCCAGCCGCTGGCCGCGCCTGACTTTGATCTGCCGGGCTTCAGCCTGCCAGGCCAGCCCTACCTGGAGCGGCCGGACATGCTGCTGGCC
>JACMQR010000398.1 GCA_014376885.1 Polaromonas sp. | reverse complement strand
TGCGGTGCAAGGGTGCAGCGAGCTCGCCATCAGTCTCGCCATCCTGGCTGGCATGGGGGGTGACGGCAAAGCCTGTGCAGCGGAAAACCGCAGAACCACCCTGCTGGACGGCAGACGGCGCCGGCCGCGCCCTGGAAACCCCTGCAGCCCCAAATACACAGGCTGTCGCAAACGCTCAGTGTCCATTCAGAAAGGCCAGGTCAAGCGCCGCCGCGGCCCATCGCCGCCTGTCCCAGGCTCCACAATGGCAAGAACACCCCGATGGCCAGCAGCAGCACCAGCGCCGCCACAATGGCCAGCAAGACCGGCTCGATCGAGGCCGCCAGGCCTTTGATGCTGTAGCCGGTTTCGCGCTCATACATGGCCGCAATTTCAAACAGCAAGGCATCGAGTTCGCCGGTTTCTTCGCCGACGGCCATCATCTGCAGCACCATGGGCGTAAAAATGCCGGCGGCAGTGGCGCAGCGCGTGATGCTGCCGCCGCGCTTGATGCCGTCGCGCATCTGCTCGATGCGGGCGCATAAAAAGGCATTGTCAACCGTCTGGGCGACCACCGACAAGGCCTTGTCGAGCGGCACGCCGCTTTGAATGGTCAGCGCAAAGCTGCGCGAAAAGCGCGCCAGCGCAGCTTTCAAGATGATGTCGCCGACCACGGGCAGTCTGAGCTTGCGGGCATCCCAGCGGTAACGCCCGCTCGGGGAATGCACAAAGCGGCGCAGCATGACCGTCACCCCAATGCCCATGGCCACCAGCGCCGGCCACCAGGCCACCATCCAGCCCGACATTGCCAAAAGTCCCCGGGTGATGGGCGGCAGCGGGGCGTTGAACGAGGCGAATACTTTGCCAAAGACCGGGATCACAAAAATATTCAGGATCACCACCGCAAGCAACAGGGCGATCAGCACGAAAAACGGGTAGCGCATCGCCTGCCTGAGGCGCTCGCGCACATCGCGCTCGAATTCGAGATGCTCGTTGAGGCTCAGGAACACCTCCGTCAGGTGGCTGGTCAGTTCGCCTACCCGGATCATTGAGATGTAGAAAGCGCCAAAAACATCCTGGTGCAAGGCCATGGCCACCGACAATTCTCGTCCCTGGTTCAGGCTAAAACGGATGCCCTGCAGCAACTCGATCATGGCCGGCCGGGTGGCTGACGCCTGCAGCCCCGCCAGGGCCTGGAAAATGGGAATGCCCGCTTTGTTCAGGGTGTACATCTGGCGCGAAAACAGCATGATGTCTTCAGCCACCACGGGTTTTCGGCTGCGGCGTGTCAGCCAGCTGTCTGCCTTGACGGCCACCACTTCGACCGCAATGTGCACCGGCGCCACGCCCATGGCCATCAGCTGGTCCGCCGCACTGGCTTCGGTCAAGGCCTCTATTTCTCCCGCGACGGCTTCACCCTGGGCGTCTCGGCCGCGCCATTCGTAGCGGATCACAAGGGACTGACTTCTTCATCGATGTCAAAGCCGACCCGCATGGCCTCGGCCAGCGAGGTGCGGCCCTGGCGCACCAGTTCGAGCGCGTGGTGCGCCAGGGTGGCGCCCGCCATGCGTTCGCGGGCGCACCGCATGAATGCGGCTGGATTCGATTGCAAAACAGCCTGGGCCAACTCGGCATTCATGTCCAGCAGTTCGTACACCCCCTGCCGGCCGGCATAGCCCGTGGCATGGCATGCGAGGCAACCCCGGCCGCGCTTGCAAGCGAGCAAGTGGCCGGCGGTTTCACCCATCGCCACCAGCCAGACCAACTCCTGCGCGCTGGGCACATGCGGCTCGGCGCATTCAACGCAGTTAAGGCGCACCAGCCTTTGGGCAATGACCGCCTGCAGGGAGGTTGCCACCATGAACGGCGGCACCCCCATGTCCAGCAGGCGAAACGGCGTGCTCATGGCATCGCGGGTGTGCAGGGTCGACAGGACCAAGTGGCCGGTAATGGCCGAGCGCAAGCCAATTTCGGCGGTTTCCTGGTCGCGCATCTCGCCAATCAAAATCACGTCCGGGTCTTGCCGCAAGGTGGCGCGCAACACGCGGGCAAAACTGAAATCGATTTTCTCGTTGACCTGAACCTGGCTGATCCCGGCCAGGCGGTATTCCACCGGGTCTTCCACCGTGATGACCTTGAGTTCGGCCACCTTGAGTTCGCCCAGCGCGGCATACAGCGTCGTCGTTTTTCCGCAACCCGTGGGGCCGGTGACCAGCACCAGTCCGGCACTGCGCTGGAGCACCTGGCGAAACCGCGCGAGGATGCGCTCGGGCATGCCGATGCTGCCCAGGCGGTGCAGGCTGGCGCTATGGTCCAGCAGGCGCAGCACGGCCGCCTCGCCGTGGGTGGTGAGCAAGGTGGACAGCCGCACATCAATGCTGTGCTCTTTGAGCCGGACGCTGAACCGGCCATCCTGAGGCAGCCGCTTTTCGGAAATATCCAGCCCGGCCATGAGTTTCAGGCGCTGGGCCAAGGGGCCGCCAATGCGTTTGTCAGCCAGCATCTGGGTTTGCAACACGCCATCGACCCGCAAGCGTATTTGCAGCACCGTTTCCTGCGGCTCGATGTGGATGTCCGAGGCACCCATCTGGATGGCGTCTTCGAAAACCGACTGCAGCAGGCGCACCACCGGCGCGCCCTGCACCCCGGCTGCTTCCGTCAACTCCCCAAAGTCGACAAAACTGCCGATGTCCTTTTCAAGCTCGCGGGCAAAACTGCTGATCTCTTCCGTGCGGCGGTACAGCCGGTCCAGGGAAAAGGTCAGCTGCCCG
>JACMQR010000397.1 GCA_014376885.1 Polaromonas sp. | reverse complement strand
TTGAGCAGCGCCGCATCGAACCAGCCGCAGCGCCGGCTGCGCCCGGTGGTCACGCCTTTCTCGGCGCCCACGGTGCTCATGTGCCAGCCCGGCGTGCCTTTTGTTTCCCAGTCGAGTTCAGTCGGGAACGGTCCACCGCCGACGCGGGTGCAGTAGGCCTTGGTGATGCCCAGGATGTAGTGCAGCATGCCCGGCCCGACACCGGCGCCGGCCGAGGCATTTCCAGCCACGCAGTTGCTGGAGGTGACATACGGGTAGGTGCCATGGTCCACGTCGAGCAGCGTGCCCTGCGCGCCCTCGAACAGCAGGTTGGCGCCGGCTTGGTGCGCGTCATTGAGTTCGCGCGACACGTCGGCCATCATCGGCCTGAGCAGTTCGGCATGCACCATGGCTTCGGCGTAAACCGTTTCAAAGTCAATCGCCGGCGCATTCAGGAAGCCGGTCAGCACGAAATTGTGCAGGTCAAGCAACTCGCGCAGCTTGGCGGCAAAGCGCTCGGGGTGCTTCAGGTCCTGCACGCGCAGCGCGCGGCGGGCAATCTTGTCCTCGTAGGCCGGGCCAATGCCGCGGCCGGTGGTGCCAATTTTCTCGGTGCCGCCTTTTTCCCGGAACGCTTCGCGGGCAATGTCGATGGCCGCATGGAAGGGCAAAATCAGCGGGCAGGCTTCGCTGATGCGCAGGCGCGAGCGCACTTCGACACCGGCTTTTTCCAGTCCTTCGATTTCCTCGAACAGCTTGCCTGCCGACAGCACCACGCCGTTGCCGATGTAGCATTTCACGCCGGGACGCATGATGCCGCTGGGGATCAGGTGCAGGGCGGTCTTGACGCCATTGATGACCAGTGTGTGGCCGGCATTGTGACCGCCCTGGAAGCGCACCACGCCCTGCGCCATCTCGGTCAGCCAGTCGACCAGCTTGCCCTTGCCCTCGTCACCCCACTGGGTGCCCACGACCACGACATTGCGGCCGGCGACGGCGCTTGGTTTGTTTGTCATCTTCAGTTCTCGTTAAAAATCAAATAAATAAAAGCGGCGCAGGCCCGGTCGTACCTGCCGCGCGGCGCGCGATGCAGATTGTCGAAGGCGCCTTAACGGCGCGGCCGCACGGTCCACTGGCCGCCGGCCAGAGCCAGCTCGCGGTCGCAGGCAAGCTCGTCGGCATCATCTTCATGGCCCGGAAAAACGCAGCTGACGGTTTCGCCCTCGGCTCTGAGACGGGCGATGGCGGCGCGCAGGCCGGCATCGTCGCGCCAGGGCGCGCGGATCGATTTTTTGACGGACAGCGGCGCCAGAACGCTGACCAATTCCTTGAGGTCAAGGCTGAAACCGGCCGCCGGGCGGTTGCGGCCGAACACCGCGCCGACCTCGTCATAACGTCCGCCCCGGGCGAGTTCGGCGCCATCGCCATAAATGGCAAAGCGCGTCCCGGTGTAGTAGGCATAGCCACGCAGGTCCGCCAGGTCAAAGCCCACCCTGACGCTGGGCGCGCAAGACGCCAGGCGCTTCAAATCTTGTAGCGCTTCATGCACGCCCGGCAAGCGCGGAAGCACTTTTTCAGCCTCAACCAGCACCTGCTTGTCGCCGTAGAGCTGCAGCAAGGTCCGCATGCCAGCGCGGGCTTCCGGCGACACGGCGCCGTTCAGCCCGGCCAGCAAACTGTCGAGCTCACTGGCGTCTTTTGCGGCCAGTGCCGCATGGATGCAGGCCAGGGTGGACGCCTCCAGCCGGACGCCCGACAGCAGGCCGGCCACGATGCGCGCATCGGCCATGTCCACCATCAGGTCATTGACACCGGCGGCCTTCAGGCAGTCCAGGGCCAGCAGTTGCGCTTCAATGTCGGCTTCGAGTCCGCCATGGCCATAGATTTCTGCGCCGAATTGCAAAGGCTCGCGGGTGGCATGCGGCCGGTCGGCACGGGTGTGGAGCACCGGGCCGCAATAGCACAGCCGGGCGACGCCGCTGCGGTTGAGCAAATGGGCATCGATCCGGGCAACCTGCGGCGTGGTGTCGGCGCGCAAGCCCAGCGTGCGGCCGGAGAGCTGGTCGACCAGCTTGAAAGTCTGCAAGTCCAGCGCCTCGCCGGTTCCGGTGAGCAGTGACTCCAGATGTTCAAGCAGCGGCGGCATGACCAGTTCGTAGCCGTAACTGCGGGCGGTGTCCAGGAACAAACGGCGCAGCTCTTCGATGTGACGCGCCTCGGAGGGCAGGACATCGGCAATTTGATCGGGCAATTGCCAAGATGACGACCAAGCGGGCATGGTGATTTTCGCAAGCTGTTAAAAGCAGGATTTTACCGGGCTTGCAAACCGGTTTTTCAAACCTGGTCGCAGGAGCCATTGTGAACGGGCAAAACGGGCTTGTTTCGCCAGCCACGAGGGCCGGCACTGCACAAAAAGCCTAGTAAGGCAATAGGACTTGGGACTTGGTGGAGGTGTGGCCCACAAACAAAACAGGGAGCCGAAGCTCCCTGATGTCGGTCGAACTGCCACCTGCAGTCCGCGGTTTGCCCCCATCCGGGCAGCCGGCCAGAAAATTCTATCGGGAAGCGGGTGCTGGACCACTGCCTCGCATGGCCTTGAAAAATTCCGACGAAGGATCGACCACCATCACGTCGCTTTTCTTGCCAAAACTGGCCTTGTAGGCTTCCAGGCTGCGGTAGAACTGGGCAAACTGGACATCCTGGCCAAATGACTGGGCAAATGTCCGGGCTGCTTCCGC
>JACMQR010000396.1 GCA_014376885.1 Polaromonas sp. | reverse complement strand
TCGCCTGGCGAGCGCATTCCTCGGGGGTCTGGAACAGCGGCCCCATGTCGACGTCAAAGCCGAGGTCGGCGAACGCGGTAGCGACCACCTTGGCACCGCGGTCATGGCCGTCCTGGCCCAATTTCGAGATCATCACGCGCGGGCGGCGGCCTTCGGCCTCGGCAAAGGCGTTGATCTCGGTCTTGAGGGTTTCCCAGCCTTCTGCCGAATCGTAGGCCGCGGCGTACACGCCGCTGACTTTTTGCGTGTCGGCGCGGTGGCGGCCATAGACTTTTTCCAGCGCATCGCTGACCTCGCCGACCGTCGCGCGCAGGCGCATGGCCTGGATGGACAGGTCCAGCAGGTTGCCCGTGTTGTTTTCAGCCGCTGCCGTCAGCGCATCGAGCGCCGCCTGCACGGCCGCCGTGTCACGCGTGGCGCGAATGGCCTTGAGGCGCTCGATCTGGCCGTCGCGCACCGCCATGTTGTCGATGTCGCGCACCTCGATGGCGTCCTCGGTCTTGAGCCGGTATTTGTTGACGCCGACGATCACATCCTTGCCGCTGTCGATGCGCGCCTGCTTTTCAGCCGCCGCCGCCTCGATCTTGAGCTTGGCCCAGCCGCTGTCCACCGCCTTGACCATGCCGCCCATGGCTTCGACTTCCTCGATGATCGCCCAGGCGGCGTCGGCCATGTCCTGCGTCAGCTTTTCCATCATGTAGCTGCCAGCCCAGGGGTCGATCACGCTGGTGATGTGGGTTTCTTCCTGAATGATCAGCTGGGTGTTGCGGGCAATGCGCGAGGAAAATTCGGTCGGCAGCGCAATCGCCTCGTCGAACGAGTTGGTGTGCAGGCTTTGCGTGCCGCCGAACACGGCAGCCATGGCTTCGATGGTGGTGCGCACCACGTTGTTGTACGGGTCCTGCTCGGTCAGGCTCCAGCCGCTGGTCTGGCAGTGGGTGCGCAGCATCAGGCTTTTCGGATTTTTGGCGTCAAAGCCTTTCATGATGCGGCACCAGAGCAGCCGGGCGGCGCGCATCTTGGCGACTTCGAGGTAGAAGTTCATGCCGATGGCCCAGAAAAAGCTCAGGCGGCCGGCAAAGCCGTCGACATCCAGACCCTTGCCGAGCGCGGTTTTCACATACTCCTTGCCGTCGGCCAGCGTGAAGGCGAGTTCGAGCGCCTGGTTGGCGCCGGCTTCCTGCATGTGGTAGCCGCTGATCGAGATCGAGTTGAATTTCGGCATGTGCTGCGCCGTGTACTCGATGATGTCGCCGATGATGCGCATGCTCGGCACCGGCGGGTAGATGTAGGTGTTGCGCACCATGAATTCTTTGAGCACATCGTTCTGGATGGTGCCGCTCAAGCAGTCCTGGCGAACGCCCTGCTCTTCGGCCGCCACCACATAGCCGGCCAGCACCGGCAACACCGCGCCGTTCATCGTCATGGACACGCTGACCGTGTCCAGCGGAATCTGGTCGAACAGGATTTTCATGTCCTCGACGCTGTCGATGGCCACACCGGCCTTGCCGACATCGCCCGTGACGCGCGGATGGTCGCTGTCATAGCCCCGGTGCGTGGCCAGGTCGAAGGCCACCGACACGCCCTGGCCGCCGGCGCCAAGGGCCTTGCGGTAAAACGCATTCGACTCTTCGGCGGTTGAAAAACCGGCGTACTGCCGGATGGTCCAGGGGCGCACCGAATACATGGTGGCTTGCGGGCCGCGAATGAAGGGCTCAAAGCCTGGCAGGGTGTTGGTGTAGGGCAGGTCCTTGATGTCTTCGGCGGTGTAGAGCGGCTTGACGCTGATGCCGTCGGGCGTTTGCCAGTTCAGCGCCTCGACATCGCCGCCCGGAGCCGACTTGGCGGCCGACTTGGCCCAGGCTTGCAACGTGGCAGGGGCGAAAGGATCGGGCAGTGAACTCATGGCAGGTCGGCAGTCTTGGTTGAGTTTAGCAAGAGTCCTCGGTTTGTCGGGAGAAGTTCACCCGCACCACCCGAAGCGGTTACTCAAAGCAGTTACTTAAATCTGGGGCAAGTCTACATTATTTATAATTATTGATTCAAAATACAAAGTCTAAATTTTTCTAACACTCTGGAAGCTTATGGCTGGAACTTCTCTTTCGCCACGCGCGCTCTACACAGAAGTCGCCGAGCTGCTGCGCCAGCGCATTTTCAGCCGGAAGCTTTCGCCCGGCAGCTGGATTGACGAGCTCAAGCTGGCCGAAGAATACGGTATCAGCCGCACGCCATTGCGCGAGGCGCTGAAGGTTCTGGCCACCGAAGGGCTGGTGACCATGCGGGTCAGGCGCGGAGCCTATGTGACCGAAATGTCCGACAGCGACTTGGCCGATGTATACCACCTGCTGGCATTGCTGGAAAGCGATGCGGCCGAAATCGTTGCCGTCAAGGCGACCCCGGCACAGCGGGAAGAACTGCAAAACCTGCACGACAAACTCGAAAAAGCGACCGCTGACCAGGGGCGTTTTTTCGAAATCAATGAGGCCTTTCACATGCGGCTGCTTGAAATTGCCAACAACCGCTGGCGCGACCAGATCGTCGCCGACCTGCGCAAGGTGATGAAGCTCAACCGCCACAATTCGCTGCTCAAGGCAGGCCGCATCGAGGAATCGCTGGCCGAACACCGCGCCATCATGGCCGCCCTGGCAGCACGCGACCCTGCAGCCACGGCCCGGTCAATGCGCGAGCATTTCAAAAATGGTCAGGAAGCGGCCGCTTGAGCCATGGGCGCCCGCCCTCAAGTCCGGGCGTTGCGATGCGGCAAGGGTGCCACCTCCCAATGCTTGGCGGTCTTGCCATGCCGGTCGACGCTTTCCAGCCGGACGGTAAAACCCCACAGCCGGCCCGCATGCTTCAAGACTTCCCTGACCTCGTCGTTGAGCGGCCGGTTGTTGTGCTGCACATGGCGCAGGGTCAAGGAGCGGTCGCCGCGAACATCAACATTCCACACCTGGATGTTCGGCTCCTGGGAGCTCAGGTCATACTGCCGCGCCAGTGCCTGACGCACATCGCGGTAGCCGCTTTCGTCATGAATGGCCGACACCTTGAAAACCGGTTCACCGGCGTTGTCAAGGATGGAGAAGAGCCGGAACTCGCGCATCAGCCGGGGCGACAGGTACTGCCCGACGAAACTTTCGTCGCGAAAGTTGCGCATGGCGTGGTCCAGCGTCTGGCGCCAGTCAGACCCCGCCATGTCGGGGAACCATTGCCGGTCCTCGTCGGTCGGATGCTCGCAAATGCGGCGCATGTCGCTGAACATGGCAAATCCCAAGGCATAGGGGTTGATGCCCCGAAAGCCCGGATGCGCCAGCGGCGGCTGAAAAATCACATTGGTGTGGGACCGGAGGTTTTCCATCATGAAACCATCGCTCAGCAGGCCATCGTCATACATCGCATTAAGCAGCGTGTAGTGCCAGAAGGTGGCCCAGCCCTCGTTCATCACCTGCGTCTGGCGCTGCGGGTAAAAGTACTGCGCCACCTTGCGCACGATGCGCACAATTTCACGCTGCCAGGGCTCAAGCAAAGGCGCATTTTTTTCAATGAAGTACAGCAGGTTTTCCTGCGGGTCGGCCGGAAACCGCATGCTAGCTTTTTCGGCCAGCTTTTCGGCCGATTTTGGCAGGGTGCGCCACAAATCATTGACCTGCTGCTGCAAATAGCTTTCCCGTTCCTTGCGGCGCGCCTCCTCCTCGGCAAGCGAGAGTTTTTGGGAGCGCTGGTAGCGGTCAACCCC
>JACMQR010000395.1 GCA_014376885.1 Polaromonas sp. | reverse complement strand
GAACACCCGCCCCGGAAGCATGTAGGTGCATTCGAACTGTGCCGGCTGGCCGGTGGTGCACACGCCGTCATAAATAACCAAGCATTCCTCGGGCGGCTCCGGCAATAGCTGGCGAATGGTTTTCCCGATTTCTGCGGCCACACCGAAACAGTTTGTGAACGCCGGGTTGCCATCGGCATAGCGAAAATCCAGCGGCTGGCCCGGTTTGGACTGAACTCTTTCGACAATGCACATGGCTACGTTGATCGAATTGAACAAGCTGGCGTAGCGTTGCTCGGATGCAAACAGTTTTGCGTTGTCGATTTTGCGTTTGCCCAGCAAGTCAAAGCGCTCGATGGAGTTTTCGATCGCGCGGGCCAGGCTCTGGGGCGTGGTCCAGCTTTTGCCGATGTAGTCCTGCGCGCCTGCGCCGAGCAGCCCGGCGCTGTCGTCGTCACCTACGCCTGGCCAGCCAGTCACCACCACCACCGGACAGGGCGGCAGGTCCGACCCGTTGCAAAGCAGTGCCAGCACTTCATAGGCATTCATGTCGGGCAGGTGAAAGTCGAGCAGGATGCAGTCGAAAGGCAGGCCGTCATGTTCGTCCTGCTGCCTGCCCCGCACCGCCTGCACACCGGTGCTGCCCAGTTCGGCTTCGGTGAACTGGTAACGCTGGCTTGATGCGCGCAGCAGCATCTGGCGAAGGTCGGCGCGGTCCTCCGGACTGTCGTCGATCAGCAGGATTCGGCAGATTTTCTTCACTATTTCTCCGGCGTTTGGGCAACTGGCGGCAACGCATTGACCAGCCAGTAGCGGAAGACATCTTGCAAAATTTTCAGGTACGCCGGGTAACTCACTGGCTTGGTATGGTAGGCATTTGCATGATTTGCATAGCAAAAACTGACGTCGCGCGGATTGTCCGAAGTGCTCAAAATCACCGTCGGGATGACCCGCAGGCAAGGATCTTGTTTGATCTGTTGCAACGCCTGGCGGCCGTCGCCTGCCGGCGTGTTCAAGTCGAGCAGCACCAGCGCCGGCAGCGGGCTGCGAGAAAGCACACACGCTTGCAGCATGCGCAGGCCGTCATCCCCGGACAATGCCCGGCGCAGGGGATTGACAACGCCGCCGCGCCGCGCTGCTTCAACGGCGGTTTCAAAATCTTCGTCGCTGTCCTCGACCACCAAGATTGCCGGCAAGGCGCTCATGGCCGATCCCGGCTTGCGGCACCAGGCAGGGTGAAATAAAACGTGCTGCCCTGCTCGAGCACAGAATCGAGCCAGATGAGCCCACCATGGCGGCTGACCACTTTTTTCACCACGCTCAGGCCGGCGCCCACACCGCCGCCAAAATCGTTGCGGCCATGCAAACGCTTGAACATCCGGAAAATCGGCTCGAAATGCCGCTTTTCGATGCCAATGCCATCGTCCTGCACAAAATAAATCGTTTCTGCGGCAGCGTCTAGCGGCGCATTCGGGCGTTGGCCCGGCTCGCCGGGAGTCAGGTAGCCAATGGTGATCTTCGGCTGCTTGCGGCGGGTGTACTTCAGGGCATTGCTGACCAGGTTGCTGAAAATTTCGCGCACCAGCACCTCGTTGCAGTAAACCATCGGCAGCGGCCGGGCCAGCACGACGGAGCAGGCGTTCTCGTTTGCGCGCACGCCCACCATTTCCAGGGCGTCGGCGACGACCTGGTTCAGATCAACCGCTTCAAATTCCAGGTTGGTGCGGCCAACCCGTGAAAAATGCAGCAGCGAATCGAGCAGGCTGTCCATGCGCAGCGTCAGGCGCGTCAGGCCTTCGATGCGCTGGAAATTTTCAGCACTGAACGTCTGTGCGCTTTCCATCAGCTGGTGCGCATAGCGGTGGATGCCGCGCAGCGGCTCTTTCAGGTCGTGCGACGCCACGTAGGCAAAGGCATCGAGCTCTTCGTTGCTGGAAACCAGGTCGATGTTCAGCGCCGCCAGCTGCTCGGCGCGCGACACGACCAGCTCCATGACCAGCAGGCGCAGGCGCAGTGCGGACTCGGTTTCCATCTCGGTCCACGGCAAAGCGCGATTTTTCACCGACTCGACAAACAGGGCAAACGAGCCGCGCGGCGTGAGGCGAGCGCCATGCCTGCCGCCCCCGGTGATTTTGTCGTTCGGATCTCCGGCCCAGTCGATGGTCTGGATGGTTTCCGGCCGGAACCAGACGATCAGGTCCTGCCGCAGCCGTGACACCCGCACCGCCAGCACGCCGCTGGCCACCTTGGCAATGTCGGCGCCGGCCGGGTAGTCGCGCGCCAGCGCATCGGTGGCGTAAATCGGCCGGGTGCTCAGCGCAAGCTCCGGGCGCTGGTTCAGCCACAGGGCCAGCGCATCGAGCTGCACATCGTCCGGGGTGCGGCCCACGCACCACCAGCGGCCCAGGTGAAACAGCGCTGCACCATCGGCCTGCATCGCATCGAGCAAGGTCGGCTGGCCGTTGAAAAACGCCATCAGGTCGCCGTCATGGGCCGCTTTGGCAATGAGCTGCTGGTGAACGGTTTCAACCTTCAGCCGGTAGGCCTGCTGTTCGATCAGCTCGGCGGACTTGAGCTGCAACGACACCACCTGGGCCAGCAGTTCGCAGGCGGCCCGCAGCGGGTAGGAAAAGCGCGTCGGCGTGTACTGGTGGCACACGATCAGGCCCCACAACGCGCCATTGACCCGGATGGCCATGACCAGTGTCGCGGGTACACCCATGTTGGCCAGGTATTCGGTGTACATCATCGATGCGCCGCGCAGGGCGCAGTGCGTCATGTCCAGCGGCTGGCCGGTGTCGGGATTGGCCAGCGGCCTGAGTTCGACCAGCGGGCCGGCGGCATCCTGCAGCGGACGAATCCACAGCTTCATGAAGATGTCACGGGCTTGCTGGGGAATGTCGGTGGCTGGATAGTGCAAACCCAGCCAACTTGGCAAGTCGTCCCGCCGGCTTTCGGCAAACACCTCGCCATGCTGGTCGGCATGAAAGCGGTACACCATGACGCGGTCCAGGCTGGCAAGGCCGCGCACTTCGGCGGTGACCCGGTCGCAAAATTCGCTCAGGCCGTTGGCCGACTGCAAGCGGCCAATGGCTGACTTGACCTGAGCAAAATAGTCGCGCTGCGCCGGCTCTGCCAGCTTTGCAGTCGCCTCGAATTCCAGAATCGCCACGCCGCGCGCCGTGTGAATGCACACGTCGAGCGCAGCCACGCCAGCGCGCTCAGGCAGCGTGAAGGCGTACAGCACGTTGCCCGTCAGCGACTCGCTGGCGAGCATGCGCTGCAGCTGCGCCTGCCGATCCAAACCCACCACCCGGGCCACAGGCTGGCCGAGCAGCAGTTCAGGCGCATCACCAAAAAATTCCGCTGTGTTGTCGCTGACCTGCAAAATCGTCAGGTCCGCCAGGCGCAGCACCAGCAAGGCGCCATGGGCCTGGATGCAGCCCGGCGTTTGCACCGGCTCGCTGTCGCAGGTGCTCAAGCTGTTGCCATGGCGCTTGATGCTGTACAGGCCATCGGCCCAGGGCAGCAGATCGGTTGCGGATGCGCTCGCGTTCATGGCGAGCCCGCCGCAAACACCGGATACTTCGGAAACAGCCAGTGGCCCAGGGTCTCGAAGGTTTGCCGGGCGCTGTCCACCATGTCCTGGTGGTGGCCGTGCTGCTCGGCCTGGCTTTCAAGCATGGCGCAAAAAGCCTTCCAGCGGCTGCCGGTCTGCGGGCCGTAGCCGCTGAAAAACGCCGCGCCCGAGGTGGCGTCCAAACCCAGGCCGGATGCCAGGCGCCGGCTGATGATCTGCCCGCCCAGCGTGGCGCCCTCGATCACATACAGGCAGCCCAGCACCTGGGCGGGGCTGGCAAGTGGCGGCAGGCTCTGGCAGCGCGCCAGGCGGTCGAGCGACGCGGCGCTGTCGCCCAAAGCCAGCAGGTCCTGCCGCAGGCGGGGCGTCTTGCGCCGCTCGGCATAGTCAAAGCCGATGGACTCCCAGCAGGGCTGGGCCAGCAGGGTTTCTTCCAGCGGCTCGTAGTAGCCAAAAAAGAGGTGCACAAACTCGCGGTAGGCGCTGCGCGCCAGGTGCGCGTCCAGCAAAGGCAGCCGGGACTCGAGCGCCGCATGGCGCGAGTGCGTGGCCGCTTTCAGGTGATTCAAAATCATGCGTTTAAAAGTTAAATTTGTAAAATTTAAATACTGCTGCCCCTACCCAGCATAACTGCGCTTACAAAAATGTGCGTCAGCGAGGACTTATGGTTTTTTCGCAGCAGCGCCCGGTGCCCAGCTGGTTCTGGAGCCAGCTGGGCTGGCTGGGTTTGGGTTCAGGGGTTGATTGCAGGCCTGGACTGGTGTTGATGCGGCACATCTCGTGCGCGAACAATCCAATCAAATTGTTGCTCTTGAACTGGTTACTCACCTACTCACTAATTAAGAAACACTTGTTTCAAAAAGTGTTTATGAGTTGGCCATAGGCTGGTCCTGAAGGTCTGAAAAGCGGTGGGCAGGCGGCTCGCCGGCAGCGCAACGGCAGCTGAAAAATAGCAGATTTACTGCTCATGAATCAATAGCGAACAAATGTCTGCAGTGTTGCACGGCGGGCCGGTCTGCTCTAAAAATTGCCGGCTTGGCGAAGGGGCGGCATGGCCGGGCAATCCAACGGCTGGCCGTCAACTTTTTTGCTGCCCTTCAGGCCGTCAGCCGGGCTCGCTTATGCTGGACAGGTTGCGCCGGGCCGGGCGCTTGGCTGCTTACCTCACCGGAGCTTGACCGACATGCGCTACAACCCTCTTGGCCGAACCGGCCTTTTCGTGTCCGAACTGTGCCTGGGCACCATGACCTTTGGCGGCTCCGGCGGCATGTGGGGCCAGATCGGCGCGCTTGGCCAGGGCGAGGCCGAGCCGCTGATCGGCCAGGCCATCGACGCCGGCCTCAATTTCATCGACACCGCCGATGTGTACGCCGAAGGCCGGGCCGAAGAAATCACCGGCCAGGCCCTGAAAAACCTGAAAATTGCCCGCGACCGCATCGTGGTGGCGACCAAGGTGTTCGGCCAGACCGGCGACGGCCCGAACGCCCGCGGCCTGAGCCGCAGCCACATCCTGGACGGCGTGAAGGCCAGCCTGAAGCGCCTGCAGCTTGACCATATCGACCTGTACCAGGTGCATGGCTTTGACGACGCCACGCCGATCGACGAAACCCTGCGCGCCCTGGACCAGCTGGTGCGCCACGGCCATGTGCGCCATGTCGGCGTGTCCAACTGGGCGGCTTGGCAAATCATGAAGGCCCTGGGCCTGTCAGAGCGCCTGGGGCTGGCGCGCTTTGAGTCGCTGCAGGCCTACTACAGCGTGGCCGGGCGCGACCTGGAGCGCGAAATTATTCCGCTGCTCAAAAGCGAAGGCGTCGGGCTGATGGTCTGGAGTCCGCTGGCCGGCGGGTTTTTGAGCGGCAAGTATGGCCGCGACCAGCCTGGCCAGGCCGAGGAAGGCAGCCGGCGCATCGCCTTTGATTTTCCGCCGGTCGACAAGGAAAAAGCCTGGAACTGCATCGACGCCATGCGCCCCATCGCCGAGGCAAACGGCGTGTCGGTGGCCCGGGGGGCGCTGGCTTGGCTGCTGCACCAGCCGCAGGTGACCAGTGTGATCGTCGGTGCCAAGCGGCCCGGGCAGCTGGCCGACAACATCGCTGCTGCGCAATTGGCGCTCAAGCCCGAGGAGCTGCAAGCGATTGACTGCGCCAGCCGCCTGAGCGCTGAATACCCCGGCTGGATGCTGGCACGCCAGGGCGACTACCGGCGCAACCAGGCGGCCGCAGCAGCCGGGCCGCGCAGCGCCTGAGCCGGCATGCCAGAGCACCGGTTTTTTGTGCAATGCTGCCTTGAAACCCTTCTGCTCAGCGGTCGGTTGGGTTGATCGGGCCAATGGTGGCCAGAGCAATCTGCTCATGCTCGGCCACCATGTCAAGAGCGCGCTCAAAAAGCGCCCGGGCCGAGCCGGAAATGGCATGCAGATAGGCATGCAAATGGGCGTCT
>JACMQR010000394.1 GCA_014376885.1 Polaromonas sp. | reverse complement strand
CTTCTTCCTCGCTCGGGTAGTCGACCAGCACCTTCATCATGAAGCGGTCGACCTGCGCTTCGGGCAGCGGGTAGGTGCCTTCGGTCTCGATCGGGTTCTGCGTGGCCATCACGAGGAAGGGCTCGGGTACCTTGTGCGTCTCGCCGGCGATCGTGACCTGTCGTTCCTGCATCACTTCGAGCAGGGCGCTCTGCACCTTGGCCGGCGCGCGGTTGATCTCGTCGGCCAGCAGCAGGTTGGTGAACACCGGGCCCAGCGAGGTCGTGAACTCGCCGGTTTTCTGGTTGTAGATTCGCGTGCCCACCAAGTCGGCGGGCACCAGGTCGGGCGTGAACTGGATGCGCTTGAACTGGCCGTTGATGGTTTGCGCCAGCGTCTTGATCGTCAGCGTCTTGGCCAGACCGGGGACGCCTTCGACCAGCAGATGGCCTTGCGCCAGGATGGCAACCATGACGCGTTCCAAAAACCGGTCCTGCCCGACCACCACGCGCTTGACCTCGTAGAGGATCTGCTCCATGAGTTGCGCGGTGTCGTGACTGGCAGCCGCCGAATGCTCAAAATGGTTCGAATCCATGAAAAAACCTTTCAAAACACGTCAAAAAGGAGTCATCCCGGCGGCCGAGGCGGCATTTTCAATCGGCACTGCAAAACCGATGCCAACAAAAGAGCGCTGACCGTTAGGGTTGTAGATGGCCGTGACGATGCCGATCACCTCGCCTTCCATGGTGACCAGCGGACCGCCCGAGTTGCCGGGATTGGCGGCGGCATCGAACTGGATCAGGTTGGTGATGACCTGTTGTCCGTCAGGCGAGCGAAAGCTGCGCTTGAGCCCCGAGATGATGCCGCTGGAGGCCGACGGACCAATGCCGAAGGGATAGCCTACGGCCACCACGCCGTCGCCCGGCGCCAGGTCGGATGTCGAGCGCAGCGTGGCAGCCATCAGGTCGTCGGGAATCTTGTGCGCCTGCAGCACCGCCAGGTCGTTCTCGGGCTGCACGCCGGTGATGCTGGCGGTGGATTCCAGTCCATCGGCAAAGGTGAGCTTGATGGTTTGCGCGCCCTGCACCACATGCAGGTTGGTCAGGATGGTGCCCTTGTCCGTGATGACGACGCCGGTGCCCACGCTGCGGTCGGCATGTTCGTCGCCGTCCTTGTCCTTGGTTGGCTTGCCCAGCCCGGTCACGCGCACCACCGACGGAATGATGGCTTCGTAGGCTTTGACCGCCGGCGAGGGAAGCACGGTCGTTTCCAGGGTCTTCAGCACGGCGGCGTTGATGTCCTTCTGGGTCAGCTTGCGGGCGCCAGGCTGCATCGAAGAGAACAGGCTGATCGCCAGCAGCAGTGCCAGCAACCCGACCACTGACCACAGCAGGTGGATGTTGTGAAGGGACAGGTGCCGCAGGAGGCGAGTGGCAACTGATTGAGGCTGACCTGTCCGATTGTCTTCTGGCGTCGCCTGCGAAGCACCGTTTGGCGTTGCAGGCTCGTCGGTGTTTGAACCCGCCGGCGCAGGACGCTGGCGTTGGGAACTACTGTAAAGGGCAGGCCTGCGCATCCGTTCACCTGTGGGGTAATGTGGAGAAACCAGCGGACAAGAAATGCACCGTATCATGATTTCTGCTTTGCTGCACTCGCTCAAAGCTTTGTCAGGGGGTTGTTGAAACAAGCGCTTTCGGTTTGTTTCAACTGGTCTCAAGAAGCACGGGTTGGCGTGGCAATGCCATACCCTGTGCGGCATTTGGTTTGAAAAAAAACAGGCGCTATGCAGCTTCCCTTTGTATGTCAACATGCAGGACCAAGCCAATACAGGCCCGTCCCTTCACCACTACTTTCATGACCTTCTGGATTGACACGCATTGCCATCTTGACGCCGCAGAGTTTTCCGCCGATCGGGGCGACATGCGCGCGCGCGCTGCATCCGAAGGCGTGGCGCATTGCGTGCTGCCGGCTGTGGCGGTGGGCAACTTCGAGGCGGTCAGGCTGCTGGCGCATCGCTTTTCGGACAGTTATGCACTGGGCATCCACCCACTGTGCGTGCCCGGCGCGCAGGAGGCCGACCTGCAGGCGCTGGATGCGGAATTGCACCTTCGCCGGGACGATCCGCGCCTGGTGGCGGTCGGCGAGATCGGGCTGGATTATTTCGAGCCTGCGCTCAAGCAAAGCCCGATGCGCGAGCGTCAGGAATTTTTCTACCGCGAGCAGCTCAAGCTGGCGCGCCAGCACGGCCTGCCGGTGATGCTGCATGTGCGGCGTTCGGCCGACAAGCTGCTCAAGCACCTGCGCGATCTCAAGCCCGGGGGCGGCTGGCGCGGCATTGGCCATGCCTTCAACGGCAGCGAGCAGCAGGCGGCTGAATTCATCAAGCTGGGGTTGAAGCTCGGTTTTGGTGGCAACGTGACGTTTGACTCGGCGCTGCAGATCCGGCGTCTGGCCAGTTGCCTGCCGCTGGAGGCGCTGGTCATGGAAACTGATTCGCCTGACATTCCGCCGCACTGGCGCTACCGCACTGCAGCGCAGCGGCAGGACGGGCAGGGCCAGGGGCGCAACGAGCCGGCCGAACTGCCACGCATTGCCGGCGTCCTGGCGCAGCTTCGCGGCTTGACGCCCGAGGCGCTGGCGCGGGCCACCACGGCCAATGCGCTGCAGGCTTTTCCCAAGCTCCAGGCATTGATGCCGTGCTGACCGGCCTGGCGCCGCTGGTGTCCGGCAACACGCGGCTGTTGATTCTTGGCAGTTTTCCCGGCGTGGCCTCTTTGGCGGCGCAGCAGTACTACGGCCATCCGCAAAACCGGTTCTGGGCAATTTTGCAAGCCATTTGGCCCTCTTGCGCAATGCCCACGGGTGCCAATAGCTATAAAATACGTAGCGAGTGGCTGCTGGACAGGGGTCTGGGCCTGTGGGACGTGTATGCCGCCTGCGAGCGAGAAGGCAGCCTGGACAGCCGCATCCGCCAGCCGCAGGTGAATGATTTTTCGCAGCTGCGCTGCTGGTGCCCCGACCTGCTGGCGATTGCGCACAACGGCGGCGAAAGCTTTAAACATGCGCGCCATGTCAGTGCTGCGCTGACTGGCGTGGCATCTCCTCTGGCCAAGCAGGGGCCGCAGGACCGGCTTTGCCGGACTGCAGGCGCAGCAGCCCCCTCGGGGGGCAGCGCATTACACGAAGTGAAAAGCGTGGGGGTACTATTTCACCGCTTGCCATCGACCAGCCCGGCCAATGCGTCCTGGTCGTTTGAGCGCAAGCTCGCCGCCTGGCGCGAGGTTTTTGAGCAACATGGATTGACCGACAAGCAATGAGCAAACTTCCGTTTCCCCTCACCACTGAAGACGTTTTCAAGGCCTGGGCGCTGGAGCGCGCCACCCAGCGCAAGGGCGGCCTGTCGCCACGCTCGCTGGCGTCCTACCATTCACTCTGGACCGGCTGGACCGAGTATTTAACGACGCACGGCCCGCTGGCCTGGAACGAGGCCAAGTCAATCGACGTGCGTGCCTACCTTGAAGCACTGAGCCCGCGCGGGCAGGCGCGCGGCATGCTGCATGTCAGCACCGTGACGCAGCGCCGCTACTTCCGCGTGCTGAAGAAAATTTATGCCTTTGCCCAGGCCCAGGACTGGGTGGGTGACAACCCGGTGGACGCGGGCGCGTCGGTGTCGGCCACCGAGCAGATGGATTCGCTGGTGTTCCATGCGCTTGACTGGGATGCACTGCTGCAGGCCGTGGCGCCGCCCATCGACCCGCCGCCGCAGGACCAGCCCTGGCTGGAAGTGCGCGACCAGGCGATCCTGCGCCTGATGATGCAGTCGGCCCTGACGGTGGCCGAACTGGCGGGGCTGGACATCGGCGATGTGCAGCATCCCCGCCTGGGTTCCAGCCATGGTGTGGCCGAACTCTGGCCCACTGAGGAAACGGCGCCCGGCGGAGAAGCACCGGCGGTGATGCTCGACCTGAGCGGTGCCCGCAAGGCGCAAGACCGGCGCATCACCTTGCCTGTAGAAGCCAGCGCCGCCGTGCTGGCCTGGCTCACCGTGCGCGCCACGCTGCCGCTGCCGCAGGACGCCGGCACGCCGCTGTTTGTCTCACGCAAGAAGGCCGGCCGGCTGACGCCGCGCGCACTGTTTCACCTGGCCAACCGGCATGTGAGCAATACCCTGGGGCCGCGATACCCCGACACCGTGCTGGCCCATGCCGGGCCGATGACGCTGCGCAATTCATGCATCGTGCGCTGGCTGGACGCCGGCCTGCCCGACGACGACATCCTGGTCCGCGCTGGCCTGCGAGAAGCCCAGGCCTTGCTGCGCCTGCGCAAGCATGTGCATGCCGCCGACACAGCCGATTCGGACGCGCCGCTGGCATGAGGTGAAAATGGGGTTGCGCCTGTGGCGCTTGCACTAAAAAACTCCCTCGATTGCTGCCATGTCAACCAAAGAAAATCCAAATTCACGGGTCCTGCCCGAAGTCAACTTTTCCGACTTCGGCGATGTGCGCTTTCTGCATCTGGGCACCGAATGGGTGCAGGGCTCGATGCTGAAGGACGCGCCTTATGACATCGAGCTGGAGTATGTGCAGCGCATGATGGCCGGCCTGCTGTTCCTGGACGCCGAATCGGTGGCCAAAAAGCAGGCGATGCAGCTCGGGCTGGGGTCGGCGGCGCTGACCAAGTTTTGCCACAAAAAGCTGCGCATGAAAACCACCGCCATCGAGATCAACCCGCAGGTGGTCACCGCCTGCCGGCTCTGGTTCAAGCTGCCGCGCGACGATTCAAGGCTTCGCGTTATCGAAGCCGATGCGGCTGATGAAATCAAAAAACCAGCGCACCGTGGCACGGTTGATTTACTGCATGTGGACCTGTACGACCATGAAGCGGCCGCGCCAGTACTCGACGATGCCGATTTTTATGCCAACTGCCGCGAACTGTTGACAGAAAGCGGCGTGATGACAGTCAACCTGTTTGGCCGCGATTCGAGTTACGAAGCCTCGCTGGTCAAAATGGCCGAAGCCTTTGGTCCCGAGTCGATCTGGGCCTTCCGGCCGACGCGCGAGGGCAACACCGTTGTGCTGGCCCAGTTCGAGCCGACGCGGCCGGAGCGCGAGGAGTTGCTGCAGCGCGCCGGCATCATTGAGTCGCGCTGGGACTTGCCGGCCAAAAAATGGCTGCGGCTTTTCAGGCCGGTGTTTTGACTTTCCATTTTTTTTAACAAACCCTGTGGTGAAGAGTCCTTCATGAGCGTTGCGCATCCCCAAAAACCCCCCTTGAATCCGGATTTTGGAAGGCTGCATGCCGGGCCTCTGGACTGGCGCAAGCTGGTTGAATGGCTGGGTGAGGATGGCCTCATCAGCGCCGCCGATGCCCAGCGCACCATCGCCCGCTGTTCTCAGGTGCAAAGCGCCCAGCATCCGGTCGTCAGGCTGGCCAGTATCGGCATGAAACGGCTCCAGGATGGCAAGCCGCTGGATGCTGAAGCCATCAGCGAGTGGCTGGCCGGGTGTGCGGGACTGAAGTATTTGCGCATCGACCCGCTCAAGGTCGATGTGGGCAAGGTGGCTGACTCCATGTCGGCGGTGTATGCCGAGCGCCACAAGGTGCTGCCGGTGCAGGTCACGCCGCAGGAGCTGGTGATTGCCACCTCTGACCCGTTCGTCACCGACTGGGTGCCCGAGGTCGAGCGCCAGTCCCGGCGCAGCGTGCGCCTGGTGGTGGCCAATCCGCTGGAAATCAGCAAGTACACGGCCGAATTCTTTGCGCTGGCCAAATCGGTCAAGGCCGCACTCAAGTCGAGCGGCGGCTCGGGTTCGGCCAGTTTCGAGCAGCTGGTCGAGCTGAACAAGAGCAACCGCCAGCTCGACGCCAATGACCAGGGCGTGGTGCAGGTGGTGGACTGGCTCTGGCAGTACGCCTTTGACCAGCGCGCCAGCGACATCCACCTGGAGCCGCGCCGCGAGCAGGGCGTGATCCGCTTTCGCATCGACGGCATCCTGCATCCGGTGTACCAGCTGCCAATGGCCGTCCACAATGCCATGACGGCGCGCATCAAATTGCTCGGCCGCATGGATGTGGTCGAAAAGCGCCGGCCGCAGGATGGCCGCATCAAGACCCGCAACCCGCGCGGGGAAGAAATCGAGATGCGCCTGTCCACGCTGCCGACGGCCTTTGGCGAAAAAATGGTGATGCGCATTTTTGACCCCGACACGACGGTCAAGAACCTCGATGCGCTGGGTTTTTCATTGCACGACGCCGAGCGCTGGGAGCAGCTGGTCAAGCGCCCCTACGGCATCGTGCTCGTGACCGGGCCGACCGGCTCGGGCAAGACCACGACGCTGTATTCGACGCTCAAGCGGCTGGCCACCGAAGAGGTCAATATCAACACGATCGAAGACCCGATCGAGATGATCGAACCCGCCTTCAACCAGACGCAGGTCCAGCCGATGCTGAACTTCGGCTTTCCCGAAGGACTGCGCTCGCTGATGCGGCAAGACCCGGACATCATCATGGTCGGCGAGATTCGCGACTTGCCCACTGCCGAAATGGCGGTGCAGGCGGCGCTCACCGGTCATCTGGTGTTCAGCACATTGCACACCAACGATGCGCCGTCGGCGGTCTCGCGGCTGATGGAACTTGGCGTGCCGAACTACCTGATCAACGCCACGCTGCTCGGCGTGCTGGCCCAGCGGCTGGTGCGCACACTGTGCAGCCAGTGCCGCCAACCTGACGAAAATGCCAAGCGTGAAACGCTGGCCGAAATGGTCAAGCCCTGGCAGATCACGGGCAGCTACCTGCCCTATAAAGCGGTGGGCTGCGTCGATTGCCGGATGACCGGGTTCCGGGGACGCATGGGGCTGTACGAGTTGCTGACCGTGACGGAAGCATTCAAGGACAAAGTTTCAAAAGAGCCCAACATCGACACCTTGCGCCGCCAGGCGATCGGTGAAGGCATGCGGCCGCTGCGTCTGGCCGGTGCACTGAAAGTCGCCGAAGGCCTGACCACCATCGAAGAAATCCTCGCGACCACGCCCTCTCTTTCCTGATCTGCCCCCATCTGCTGAAAATGGAAATCTGCTGAATTTAATATTTTTTTGTCAGCTAGGGGTAAGCCATCTGAAGTGAAAAAATTGTTGCCTGCACAATATGCAGATTCATTTTTTACACAAAGGCTACAAATAGTGCACATAAAGAGTCAACCCGATTTTTATTCGGGAGTCATGTTCATGGTCTGCGGCGTGGCATTTGCATGGGGTGCCACCAACTACACGGTGGGTAACGCCGCGCGCATGGGACCCGGGTATTTTCCCCTGATGCTGGGTGCTTTGATGGCTTTGGTGGGGGTCGTGGTTACTTTCAATGCGCTGGGTGGAGACGCCCCCGGCGAGGACAAGATCGGCGCATGGGCATGGCGCCCGCTGTTCTATGTGATTGCCGCCAACTTTGTGTTTGGCGTATTGCTGGCCGGTGTACGCAGTCTGGATGTGCCTGCCTTCGGACTGATCGTGGCGATTTACGCTTTGACCTTTATTGCCAGCATGGCGCAAGCCGGCTGGAAATTCGTGCCCACGCTCATACTGGCCACCGCGCTGGCCATTGGCAGTTACCTGGTTTTTGTACTGGCGCTGTCGCTGCAATTTCCGGTGTGGCCTGAATTCATCACCGGATAAGGACAAAAATGGATCTGCTTGCAAATTTGTCCTTGGGTTTCAGCGTGGCATTCACGCCGATCAACCTGATCTACGCGCTGGTCGGCTGCCTGCTGGGAACACTGATCGGCGTATTGCCGGGCATTGGCCCGGCGGCGACCATCGCCATGCTGCTCCCCGCCACCTATGCGCTGCCGCCCGAGTCGGCGCTGATTGCGCTGGCCGGTATTTACTATGGCTCGCAGTATGGCGGCTCGACCACGGCCATTTTGGTGAATCTGCCTGGCGAGTCGTCGTCGGTGGTCACGGTAATTGACGGCCACCAGATGGCCAAAAAAGGACGGGCAGGGCCGGCGCTGGCAGCTGCCGGGCTGGGGTCGTTTTTTGCAGGCTGCGTGGGCACTGTCATGATTGCCGCCTTTGCGCCTGCGCTGACGGAAGTGGCCTTCAAGTTTGGTCCCGCCGAATATTTTGCGCTGATGCTGCTGGGCCTGATCGGAGCGGTGGTTTTGGCCTCGGGCTCACTGCTCAAGGCCATTGGCATGATCTTGCTGGGCCTGCTGCTCGGCCTGGTGGGCACCGACGTGAACTCTGGCGTGCCACGCTTCAGCTTTGACGTTCCCGAATTGACCGACGGCATCGGCTTCGTGGCGATTGCGATGGGTATTTTTGGCTACGGTGAAATCATCAGCAATCTGGCGCAGCGCGAAACCCAGCGCGAGGTGTTTGACATCAAGGTGGCGGGCCTGTTCCCGACCAAGCAGGATTTCAAGGACATGGTGCCCGCCGTGCTGCGCGGAACAGCGCTTGGTTGTGCGCTCGGCATCTTGCCGGGTGGCGGCGCCACCTTGTCGGCTTTTGCCGCCTACACCATTGAGAAGAAAGTCAAGGGTCGTCCCGGTGAAGTGCCGTTTGGCCAGGGCAATATTCGCGGCGTTGCCGGCCCCGAAGCGGCCAACAATGCAGGTGCTCAGGCGTCTTTCATTCCGCTGCTGACCCTGGGCATTCCATCGAACGTGGTGATGGCGCTGATGGTGGGCGCCATGATGATTCACAACATCCAGCCCGGCCCGCAGGTCATGACCAGCAACCCCGAGTTGTTCTGGGGCCTGATTGCCTCGATGTGGATTGGCAACGCGATGCTTGTTATCCTGAATCTGCCACTGATCGGCATGTGGATCAAACTGCTGACCGTGCCTTACCGCTACCTGTTTCCGTCAATTGTGCTGTTTTGTTCGATTGGTGTGTATTCGACGAACAACAACACCTGGGACATCTGGGTGGTGGGGTTTTTTGGCGTGGTGGGCTATATCTTCCACAAACTGCGCGCCGAGCCGGCGCCCTTGTTGCTGGGCCTGATTCTGGGCCCCATGATGGAGGAAAACCTGCGCCGGGCGCTGCTGCTGTCGCGCGGGGACTGGAGCACTTTTGCCACCCGTCCGATTTCTGCCGGTCTGTTGGTGGCCTGCGTGTTGCTGATGCTGGTCGTGCTGGTGCCCGCGGTGAAAAGTAAGCGGGAAGAAGCTTTCGTTGAAGAGTGAAGTTGCGAGCACGCACAAGAGGCGTGCTCATTGACCTTGAAAAAGCCACCCTTGGGGTGGCTTTTTTGTGTCAGCAGGGCATGGATATTTTTTGAGCGCCAACTCCACCGCTGAATTTGGTTGCGCTGATGTCTCTTTAGATCACTCTGTACATAAGTGAAAGCCACATTTTTTGTGCTGGTAATTGAAAGCACAATGAAAGATTGAGATGCAGGTTCAATTTTTTATAAAGGAGACAAACCGTGAATATCAAGAGTCAAAAAGACTTTTTTTCCGGTCTTATGTTTATGGGCGTCGGGGTGGCGTTTGCCTGGGGGGCCACGACATACAACGTGGGTAACGGTGCGCGCATGGGGCCAGGTTACTTCCCGCTTTACCTGGGTGTCCTGATGACGATCCTGGGCGCGGCCATCACCTTCAAGTCGCTGGTGGTTGAAACCATGGGTGGCGACAAAATTGGCAAATGGGCCTGGAAGCCGCTGTTTTTCGTGATTTTGGCCAATCTGGTGTTTGGTGCGCTGCTTGCCGGCTTGCCGTACTTTGGCATCCCAGCAATGGGCCTGATCATTGCCATTTATGCGCTGACCTTCATTGCCAGCATGGCTGAAGAAGGCTGGAAGTTCAAGGCCACGTTCATTCTGGCCACGGTGCTTGCCGTGGGCAGTTACCTTGCTTTCGTGATTGCGCTGAAATTGCAGTTTCCAGTGTGGCCCGAGTTCATCACCGGCTAAGGAGAATAAAAAATGGAACTGATTGAACACCTTTCATTGGGTTTCGGCGTGGCCTTCACGCCGATCAACCTGCTGTATTGCCTGGTAGGCTGTATTTTGGGAACGCTGATTGGCGTGCTGCCCGGCATCGGCCCGGTGGCGACCATCGCCATGCTGCTGCCGGCCACCTACGCACTGCCGCCGGTGTCTGCGCTGATCATGCTGGCCGGTATTTACTACGGCGCCCAATATGGCGGCTCGACCACGGCTATCTTGGTCAATTTACCGGGAGAATCGTCCTCGGTTGTCACCTGCATTGACGGCTACCAGATGGCCCGAAAAGGCCGTGCGGGACCGGCGCTGGCGGCTGCCGGTCTGGGTTCTTTTTTTGCAGGCTGCGTTGGTACCTTGATTCTGGCGGCTTTCGCGCCTCCATTGACCGAATTGGCCTTCAAGTTTGGCCCGGCCGAATACTTTGCACTGATGACCCTGGGCCTGATTGGTGCCGTGGTGTTGGCGTCGGGTTCGCTGCTGAAAGCCATCGCCATGATCGTGCTGGGCCTGCTGCTTGGCCTGGTCGGTACGGACGTGAATTCGGGCGTGGCGCGTTTCAGCTTTGACGTTCCGGAACTGACCGACGGCATCGGCTTCGTGGTGATCGCCATGGGCGTGTTTGGCTACGGCGAGATCATCAGTAACCTGGCCCAGCCAGAGAGTGAGCGCGAAGTGTTCACCGCTGGCGTGTCGGGGCTGTGGCCCACCAAGCAGGACTTCAAGGACATGACGCCCGCCGTGCTGCGCGGCACTTTCCTGGGTTGCGCGCTGGGAATCTTGCCCGGGGGCGGCGCGTTGCTGTCGGCCTTTGCTGCTTATGCGCTGGAAAAAAAGATGAAGATGAAGCCGGGCGAAGTGCCTTTCGGCCAAGGCAACATCCGTGGTGTGGCGTCTCCCGAGTCGGCCAACAACGCCGGATCGCAGACCTCCTTCATTCCGCTGCTGACACTGGGCATTCCACCCAACGCCGTGATGGCGCTGATGGTCGGCGCCATGACCATCCACAACATCCAGCCGGGCCCGCAGGTGATGACCAGCAACCCGCAGCTGTTCTGGGGCCTGATCGTCTCGATGTGGGTCGGCAACCTGATGCTGATCGTCCTGAACCTGCCGCTGATCGGGATGTGGATCAAGCTCCTGACGGTGCCCTACAAGTTCCTGTTCCCGGCGATCGTGCTGTTCTGCGCCATCGGCGTTTATTCGACCAACAACAATACCTTCGACGTCTGGATGGTCGCCATCTTCGGCGTGATCGGCTACAGTTTTGTCAAGCTCGGTTGCGAGCCGGCGCCGTTGCTGCTCGGCTTCATCCTGGGTCCGATGATGGAAGAAAACCTGCGCCGGGCGCTGCTGCTCTCGCGCGGCGACTGGAGCGTGTTCGTGACCCGGCCGCTGTCCGCCGGCCTGCTGGCTGCCGCGGCGCTGCTGGTCGTGATCGTGCTGCTGCCGGCCGTGAAGAGCAAGCGCCAGGAAGCCTTCGTCGAGGAGTGACGGGCCTTCACCCCACCCTTGAACAGGCGCCCGCGGGCGCCGTTTCTTTGGGCGTTGCGCAAGCGTGACGACCGCTGCGCCACAATCGCGGCAGAGGACCGCATGACACCATCGACCAGCCTGCCCCCGGCGCACCCGCAGCGCAGCGCGCTGCACAACGAGATCCACGCCCGGCCGCCGCAGGCCCTGAGCGCGCCGCTGGCAATCTCGCACGTCGTGATGCTTTGCGACGCCGACCAGCGCAACGCTAGCCGGGAGCACCTGGCCGCGCTGCTGCGCGACCACCACCTGCCCGGTCCCGACGCCGGCTCGACCCACCTGCGCTCGGAGCTGGGAGCTTTCGGGCTGCGCTGGGAGATGCATACCGAGTTCGTGACCTGGACCTTCCAGCGGCCGTTCGACGCCACCGGCTTCGGCGAACGCACCCCGGCGACACCGATCGGATCGGTGCCGCAGGACTGGCTGGCGCGCTTGCCGGGGCAACTGCTGGCCGGCCTGCACCTGTGGCTGCTGCCGGGGCAAACCGCCACCATTGAGTCGCTGGTGCAACAGGTGCTGAACGAGGACACGCTGGTGGCGTCGGCGGTGGTGCAGCACCAGGGCGAGGTCTACACCGACTTCGCGATGCATGCCGACGGCTTTTCGCGCATGGTGCTGCTGTCCGGTACGGTCGAGCCGCGCCGGCTGGGCCGGCTGGTGCAGCAGCTGCTGGAGATCGACACTTACCGCATGGCGGCGCTGCTGGGACTGCCTGCGGCGCGCGAGGCATCGTCCGTGCTGGGCTACGCGGAGCGCGAACTGGCCGAACTGGCCGAGTCGATCCGGCTGGCGGCGCGCGACCAGGAACCAGCGCTGCTGGACCGGCTGACCCGGCTGGCCGGCAAGGTCGAGAGTGAGTACGCGGGCACCCATTCGCGCTTTTCCGCCAGCGCCGCCTACTTCGAGCTGATCGACCGGCGCATCGCCGACATCGACGAGACCCGGCTCGGCGGCCTGCAGACCATCGGCCAGTTCATGGAGCGGCGGCTGTCGCCGGCGCGTAGCACCTGCGCCTGGGCCACGCGGCGCCAGGATGCGCTGTCGCAGCGGGTCTCGCGCATGAGCAACCTGCTGCGCACGCGGGTGGAGATCGAGCAGCAGCAGGGCAGCCAGGCGTTGCTGGACGCGATGAACCGGCGCCAGGGGCTGCAGCTCAAGCTGCAATCGACGGTCGAAGGGCTGTCGGTCGCCGCCATCACCTATTACATCGTCGGTCTGGTCAGCTCCCTCGCCAAGGCAGCGCAGGCGCTGGGCTGGCCGTTCAGCCCGGAGACCACGGCGGCGTGCGCTATTCCCGTCGTGGCGCTGGCGGTCTGGCTGTCCCTGCGCCGGCTGCACAGCAAGGTGTTTGCCGCTTGACGGCGATGACGGCTGCCGCGCCACAACGGCTGCTCCCCGGCCTCATGCTGGCCGTCACCGGCGCCATCGCCTTCAGCGGCAAGGCCATCATCGTCAAGCTGGCCTATCGCTACGGCGTCGACGCCGTGACGGTGATCATGCTGCGGATGTTATTCGCGCTGCCGATCTTCGCGGCCATGGCGTGGTGGGCCAGCCGTGGCCGGGCGCCGCTGTCGCTGCGTGACTGGCTGGGCGTGGTCGGTCTGGGCTTTAGCGGCTACTACCTCTCGAGCTTCCTGGACTTCGTTGGCCTGCAATACATCAGCGCGTCGCTGGAGCGGCTGATCCTGTACCTCAATCCCACCTTCGTGATGCTGCTGGCCTGGCTGCTGTACCGCAAGCGCTTCGCGCGGCTGCAGCTGGCGGGCATGGCGCTCAGTTATTGCGGGGTGGTGCTGGTGTTCGCCCACGAAGTGCAGCTGGCAGGCGCGCAGACGACGCTCGGCGCCGCGCTGATCTTCGCCAGCGCCGTCAGCTATGCGGTGTACCTGGTCTACAGCGGGCAGCTGGTCAAGCGGCTCGGCTCGCTGCGGCTGGTGGGCCTCGCGACTTCCGTGGCCTGCTTGTTCTGCCTCGCGCAGTACGCGCTGCTGCGGCCGGTCGGAACGGCCTTCGACGTGCCGCCACCGGTGATCTGGCTGTCGGTGCTGAACGCGACTCTGTGCACGGCGATCCCGGTGCTGCTGGTGATGATGGCGATCGAGCGCATCGGTCCCGCGCTCTCGGCGCAGAGCGGGATGGTCGGACCGCTGGCCACCATCATGATGGGCGTGCTGGTGCTGGGCGAGCCGTTCACGGCCTGGATCGCCGCCGGCACCGTGCTGGTGATCGCCGGCATTTTCGTGTTCAGCCGCGCGTCGCGCTGAAAACTTCCGCTATCTGCGGCGGCCCGCCAGCCGTTGCGACAGTAGCACCGCCGGCTTGCCCGAGAAGGCGTCGAGCCGGTTGCCCATCGCCAGCTCCAGCTGGTCGAGCCGCAGCTGCGGCGCCGGATGAGTGCGCAGCGAGAGCGAGAACAGCGGGTTGTCCGGCGCGGCCGTGCGCAACTGCTGCAGTACCGACGGCAGGCCGTAGGGATCGAATCCGGCGCGGGCCGCCAGGGTCACGCCATTGCGGTCCGCGTCGAATTCGTCGTCCTGGTCCAGTCCGCTGGAATACAGGTCGCGGCCCAGCGCCAGGAGTTGCGCCGACAGCGCGCCGCCGAGGTTGTTGTTCAACTGCGAGCTGAAGACTTGCGTCGCGATTCCGGCCCGCGCCTTGGCGCGCAGCGCCTGCAGGTGGTGCCGGTCGATGACGTGGGTGATCTCGTGCGCCAGGATGCCGGCCAGTTCCGCTTCGTCGACCCGATCGACCAGGCCCTTGGTGACGAAGATGTAGCCGCCCGGTGCCGCGAAAGCGTTGACACCCGGATCGTCGAGGACGCCGAAGGTCCAGGGCAGCTGCGGCCGCGCCGACTGCAGGCTGATCCAGCGACCCAGCTGGTTGACGTAACGCTGCAGCGCCAGGTCGGGATGCAGCGGCTTGCTGCCAAGCAGCACCGCGGCGAGCTGCCGACCGATCTCGATTTCGCGCGGCTCGTCGATCTGGTCCAGCGACTGGGTCAGCATTTGCAGCAGGTCGCTACCGCCGGCGCGGCCACCGATCGCGGGACCGAGGATGCTGCCGAGGCTGGGGACGGCCGGCGCCTGCGGCTGCGCCGGGCGGGTGAGCGAGTTGAAGATGCCGCCCAGGGCGCGGCCCATGTCCTGGGCCTGCGCCAGCTGCGGCAGGCTGGTCGCCAGGACGGTGGCGATGATGGTCGCGAAGACGGTGAGTTTTCTCATGGCTGCTGCTGGTTGGCACCGCCGCCTTGGGGCGACGGCCCGCGCGCGGGCGCCGGCAGGGCCGACACGTTGGCCGCGACCAGCGCGGCTTCGGTCGCGAACTGGCGGGCACCGCTCTCGCCCTGGCGCAACTGCTCCATCTTGCTCACCGCATTCAGGTTCGGCTGGGCGCGGTCGAGACCCTCGGCCTCGAGGCCGCGGATACCGATGGTGGCGGTGGCAACCCGGGGCGGTGGAGTCGAGCCGCCCCCGGCCAGCAGGTTGGTCAGGCCGCGCAGGCCGCCGGCCAGCGAGTTGCCGCCGGAGGACGGTACCCGGGTGCCGGCCCCCGCACCGAGCCCGGTCGGGCCGACGTCGAACATGTGGACCCAGCCGGCGCTGCCCCCACGGGTTTGCACCTGGATCCAGGCGCCTTGCCGGTCGCCCAGCCGGGTTACTGGCTCCTGCGCCGGCAGTTGCGCCAGGCTGCGGCCGGACTCGCTAGGCGACTCGCGCAGGGCCGCCGCCCGTTTCATCGCCGCGGGCTCGCCCTGCTGGGCGCGCACGGAAAAGGCTGCCTGCATCAGCCCAAGCAGCAGCAGGGCGGACACGGCGGTCCGTAAAGTCGCACGTATCATGGTCTGTTCTTTCATTTGCACAGGGGATTGTTATGGATCTGGGTATCGCGGGCAAATGGGCTTTGGTCTGCGGCTCCAGCAAGGGGCTGGGTTTCGGCTGCGCGCAGGCGCTGGTGCGCGAGGGCGTGAACGTGGTGATGGTGGCGCGCGGCGCGGAGGCGCTGGAGGCCGCGGTGCAGCGGCTGATCGACGATCCGGTCCGGCCCAAGGACACGGCGGTGCAGCACGTTGTCGCCGACATCACCACCCCCGAAGGGCGCGCCGCCGCGTTCGCGAAGCGCGCCGAGTACGACATCGTCGTCACCAATGCTGGCGGTCCGCCGCCGGGTGACTTCCGCGACTGGGACCGCGATGCGTGGGTCAAGGCGCTCGACGCCAACATGCTGACGCCGATCGAGCTGATCAAGGCCACGGTGGACGGGATGGCAGCGCGTGGCTTCGGCCGCATCATCAACATCACGTCCAGCTCCGTGAAGGCGCCGATCGACGTGCTGGGCCTGTCCAATGGCGCGCGCAGCGGCCTCACCGGTTTCGTCGCCGGCGTGGCCCGCACCACCAAGCTGGCGTCGGCCAACGTCACGATCAACAACCTGCTGCCGGGAGTGTTCGACACCGACCGTATCCGCACCATGGCGCAAGGCCAGTCGCAGAAGACCGGCAAGGCGGTCGACGAGATCCTGGAAGGCCGCCGTGCCGCCGTGCCGGCGAGGCGGCTGGGCACGCCCGACGAGTTCGGCGCCACCTGCGCCTTCCTGTGCAGCCGCTACGGCGCGTACATCACCGGCCAGAACATCCTGATGGACGGCGGCGCCTACCCCGGCACGTACTGAGGCATCAGCGGCGGGACGACACCACGATCCCGCCGACGATGAGCGCGAAGGCGACGCCGTGGTACAGGTGCGGCAGTTCGCGCAGAAACGCGGCGGACATCAGGGCCGCGAACAGCGGCGTGAGGTTGGCGAAGAAGCCGGCGACGTTGGGCCCGGCGAGTTGCACGCCGACGCCCCAGCAGCGGTAGGCGATGATCGCCGGCCCCACGGCCACATAGGCCAACGCGGCGGCCAGCGGCCAGCCCCACTGGATCTGCGCGTCGGTCAGCGCCCACTCGCCGGCCGCGAACAGGCCGGACCAGCCGAGCCCGAACACGATCTGCGCCAGCAGGAAAGCAGCCCAGTCGCTCCGGATGCCGGGCGGGTCGCCCGGGCGCACCAGCAGCCAGCTGTACACGGCCCAGGCGGCAGTCGCGAGCAGCACGTAGATGTCGCCGGCCACCAGCCGCACCGCGAGCAACTGCTGCCAGTCGCCGCGCGCCAACACCACCAGCACGCCGGCGATCGACAGCAGGGCGCCGATCATGTGCCGCGGCGTCACCCGCTGGCCGAAGAACAGCGCGCCGATCCCGAGCATCCACACCGGCGAACTCGCCGCCACCAGCGTCACGTTGAGCGGCGTCGAGGTCTTCAGGGCCAGGTACTGCAAGGCGTTGTAGCAACCGACCCCGAGCAGGCCCAGCACTGCATAGCGGCGCCAGTGGCTCCACAAGCCGCTGTCGCGGCGCAGCACCTGTGGCGCCAGCGGCAGCAGGAGCGCGAAGGCCAGCGCCCAGCGCAGGAAATTGAGCGTGATCGGCGGTACCAGTCCGTTGACCAGCCGGCCGACCACCGCGTTGCCGGCCCACAGCAGCGGTGGAACGGTGAGCAGGAGAGCGGTCGAAGGGGTCAGGCGCCGGGTCATGGGATCCCCGACTGTAGCTTTCGCGGCACCGACTTTGGGGCAGCAGGGCGGCCCGATTCATGGCAGCATGGCGCAGCTTTCCAACAACGAGGAGAACAGCAATGAGCAGAGCAGTGCGCATCGACAGGCATGGCGGTCCCGAGGAGATGAAGATCGTCGACGTGAGTGTCGGCGATCCCGGCGCCGGGGAGATCCGCATTCGCCACAAGGCGGTCGGCCTGAACTTCATCGACGTCTACCAGCGCAGCGGCCTGTACCAGCTGCCGATGCCGCTGCAGCTGGGCATGGAAGCGTCGGGCGTGATCGAGGCGGTCGGCGCCGGCGTGACGCACCTGAAGGTTGGCGACCGCGCCGCTTACGCCAGCCAGCCGCCGGGCAGCTACTGCGAAGTACGGGTGATGCCGGCCAAGTGCGTCTGCAAGCTGCCGGATGCGATCGATTTCGATACCGGCGCGGCCATGATGCTCAAAGGCCTGACGGCGCAGTACCTGCTGAAGAAAACGCTCCCGCAAGGCGGCTTGAATCCAGGCGACTTCGTGCTGTTCCACGCCGCCGCCGGCGGCGTCGGCCTGATCGCCTGCCAGTGGGCCAAGGCGCTCGGCCTGCAGTTGATCGGGACTGCCGGCTCGGACCAGAAGTGCGCGCTGGCCAAAGAGCTGGGCGCGGCCCACGTCATCAACTACAGCAGGGAAGACTTTCTGCCGCGGGTCAAGGAGATCACCGGCGGCAAGGGCGTGAAGGTGGTGTACGACTCGGTCGGCAAGGACACGTGGGACAAGTCGCTGGACTGCCTGCAGCCGTTCGGTCTGATGGCCAGCTTCGGCAACTCCTCCGGTCCGGCGGCGCCATTCGCGCCGGGCATCCTCGGCACCAAGGGCTCGATCTACGTCACGCGCCAGACCCTCTTCAGCCACATCGCTACCCGGGAGAGCACCCAGGCCATGG
>JACMQR010000393.1 GCA_014376885.1 Polaromonas sp. | reverse complement strand
GACCTGTTCATGTTCCGCAGCTATGAGGCCGGTCGCCAGGACTATGTGACCTTGATTGCCAACTACATTCCGTTCCAGGACCCGCAGGGCGGCCCCAATTTTTACCAGTTCGACCAAAACGCGTTGTATGAAATCCATGTCGACAACGTCGGGGACGCCAAAGAACACCTGACGTTCCAGTTTCGGTTCAAAAATACATCCAAAAAATTGACTGTGAAAGCGGGCGGCATGGATGTGCTGATCCCGTTGATCAATTCTGGAACGATCACCGAAGTCAACGACCCGAAACTCAATGTGCGGGAAACCTACACCGTGGACCTGGTCCGGGGCGACCGCCGCTCCGGCGCCCGGAGCAGCGTGACCAATGCCGGCGGAGGTGGCGCCGAATTCGACAAACCGGTGGACAACATTGGCGACAAGACCTTTTGCGGCGCCACCTGTTACGAAATCTATGCCAACAAACATATCTACAGCGTGGCGATTCCTGGCTGCGCTGCGCCGGGACGCATGTTTGTCGGCCAGCGCAAGGAGCCTTTTTACATCGCGGTGGGCAAGATCTTCGACCTGTTCAACCTGGACCCGCTGGGCCCGGAAGTTGATGGCAACAAAAACGACCTCGAGGGCAAGAACATCAGCTCGATTGCGCTGGAAGTGCCGATTGCCTGCCTCACGACCGCCGGCGAACCGGTGATCGGCGCCTACACCACCGCCAGCCTACGCCAGGGGCGCCTGATCAATCCGTCGCCCCGAGGCATCAATAGCGCGAGCAAGGAAGGTGGCCCATGGACCCAGGTGTCGCGGGTCGGCATGCCGCTGGTCAATGAAGTCCTGATCGGCATGGACGACAAGGACCGGTTCAATGCGTCAAAACCATCCAATGATGCCCAGTTCCTTAGTTACGTGACCAATCCGGCGCTGCCAGCTGTTATCGAGTCGCTGTTTCCGGCCGCCAAGGCGCCGACCAATTTCCCGCGAACCGATCTGGTCACGGTATTCCTGAAGGGCATTGAAAATGTGAACCAGCCGAAAAATGTCGTGCCCGCCGAGATGCTGCGCCTGAACACCCGAACGGCGCCGGTTGCCGCTGCCGGACAAAACCCGCTCGGCGTGGCTGGTGGCGACAGCGCCGGCTTTCCCAACGGGCGCAGGCCGGGCGACGATGTCGTCGATCTGTCGCTGCGGGTGGCCATGGGCGCGCTGTGCAGTCTGACCGGTGCTGACGACACATTGAAGGTCGGTTGCAAGCCGGCCGATGCGCCCGCTGGCGCACTGGCGCTGACCGACGGCGTCCGGAAAAATGCCACGACCTTCAAGGCCACCTTCCCGTACCTGAACACGCCGCTGCCGGGCAACAACTAAGGAAGAAACCAATGACCAAGCCTTTATTGTTCTCCAAGGCCTGCAGTGCCGTGGCCCTCACGCTGGCGCTGGCTGCCTGTGGCGGAGGCGGCGGCAGCGGCAGCGGTGATGCTGTCCAGGGCGCCAGTGCCGGCGGTCCGCCACGCGACAACTTTTTCGCGCTCGTCCTGGCCATGGTGGCGACTTCTCTTGACAATGCCGAGCCCCAGGAGATTGACGCCATCACCGCGACTTTTCCGCAAGGCGATGAGCCGTCTACCGTGGGCGGCTAGCGTTGCCGGGCGGCGCGCAGATTGTGGCGCAGCGGCGGACACGGGGGTTTCGACCGGTCCGCCGCTGCTGCTGACCTGAACGGTAATACCGGGGTTCATGCTTCGGCCGCTGTCTTGTAATGCGCGCAGATCGCATCGACCAGCGACTGGGCATACGCTGGCAGGGCTTCGTGCTCGCGCACCAGGATGTAGCGCTGGCGCACGCTCCACGGTTCGAGCAGCTCGATCAGCGCCAGGTTCATGCTGGCCTGGTTGCGCCGGGCCGCGCTTTCGGGAACGATGCCGATTCCCACACCGGCGCCAATCATGCGGCACATGGCGTCAAAGCTGCTCAGCTGGATGCGCAGCTTAAAGCGCTTGCCGAGGTTTTCCGTCACCTGTCCCAAAAACGTTTGCAGCGTGCTGCCCTGCTGCATGGCGACCGCATCTTCGTCCAGTGTGTCGGCAAAGGCAATGCGCTGGCGGCCAGCCAGGCGGTGGCTGCGCGAGGTCACCAGCATCAGCCGGTCGGTGCTGAAATGAATGGCCCGCAGCCCCAATGTGTCCACCTGGGCGGACACGATGCCGATGTCGGCGCGCCCGTCGAGCACGCCGCGGGCAATCTCGGGGTTAGGTTTTTCCTGCAGGTCGATGTTGACCCGCGGGTTGCCAAAGAGAAAGCCCGGCAAAATTTCCGGCAGAAAATCCGTCACGGCCGTGGTGTTGGCAAACACCCGGACATGGCCGCGCAGGCCGCCGCCGTATTCCTGCAGGTCAATTCGCAGTTGCTCGGTCTGGCGCAGCACGCCGCGCGCATGGTGCAAAAAGGCCTCGCCCGGCGGACTCAGGCGCATGCCGCGCGCTTCGCGGTAAAGCAAGGGCAGCCCGGCCTGCGCTTCCAGCGCCTTGATGCGGGCACTGGCCGCAGCCAGCGACAAGTGCTGCCGCGCGGCTGCGCGGGTCAGGTTGCCTTCCTCGGCGGTCACGACGAAAAGGCGCAGGTCGGTCAGGTCAAAATGCATCGACCGATGGTAGCGGCTTTGGGCTGAGCCTTCGTAAATTCAGAAGCCTTGGTTTTAAAATGAGTGATTGCCCACAGCGCCTGGCCGGGTGATCATGAACTACTCTGATCTTCTCCAGAATGACTGAAAACACCACACAACCAGAACTGCGCACATTTGACGTCGCCACCCTGGCCCATTTGCAGGGCTGGACCGGCCGCACCGATACCCTGAGCGACCAGATCACCGCCGCGCCGGTGCGCGGGCTGTCGGCCATGCTGGACCGCGACGATCCGGCGCCCCTGCCCGGCATGGCGTTGCCGCCGCTGTGGCACTGGCTGTACTTCCTGCCGCAGCCGAGCCAGAGCGAGCTCGGCCCGGACGGCCATGCCAGGCGCGGCGGCTTCCTGCCGCCCGTGCCCTTGCCGCGCCGGATGTGGGCGGGCGGGCGGCTGCACTGGACACTGGGCAATCCGCTGCGGGTGGGCGATGCGGTCCAGCGCACGTCCCGCATCGAGTCGGTCATGCACAAACCGGGCCGAACCGGCGACCTGCTGTTTGTGCAGGTGGGGCATGCGGTGCACAACGCCCTGGGCCTGGCCTTGCTTGAAGAGCACGACATCGTGTACCGCGCCGCCGCCCGGCCGGGCGAGCCGGCACCGCCGCCCGTGCCGGCCGAACCCGGCGCGGCCTGGCAGCGCCAGGTCTGCCCCGACGATGTGCTGCTGTTTCGCTATTCGGCGCTGACCTTCAACGGCCACCGCATCCACTACGACCGCCAGTATGTGACCGGCGTCGAGGGCTACCCGGGCCTGGTCGTGCACGGCCCCCTGATTGCCACGCTGCTGGTGGACCTGCTGCGCCGCCAGCTGCCCAACGCCTTCGTCAAAAGTTTTGACTTCAAGGCGGTACGGCCGACGTTCGACCTGCAGCCGTTCCGGCTCAACGGCCAGCCGTCGCCGGACGGCAAATCCGTCAGGCTATGGGCGCAGGACCATGAAGGCTGGCTCACCATGCAGGCCACGGCCGAACTGGCCTGAGGCGAATTTTCTTTTTTTCACATCCACACCATGATCAAAACCAAGACCGACCAGTACCAGGACATCCGCGACGCGGTGCGCGCGCTGTGCGCCGAATTTCCCGACGACTACCACCGCAAAATCGACGCGGAGCGCGGCTACCCGGAAGCCTTCGTCAAGGCGCTGACCCAGGCTGGCTGGCTGGCCGCGATGATTCCGCAGGCCTATGGCGGCTCCGGCCTGGGCCTGGCCGAGGCGTCGGTGGTCATGGAGGAGATCAACCGCAGTGGCGGCAATTCGGGCGCCTGCCACGGCCAGATGTACAACATGGGCACGCTGCTGCGCCATGGCTCCGAGGCTCAGAAGGACTTTTACCTGCCCAAGATCGCCCGCGGCGAATGGCGTTTGCAGTCGATGGGCGTGACCGAGCCGAGCACCGGCACCGACACCACCAAGATCAAGACCACCGCCGTGAAAAAGGACGGCCGCTATGTCGTCAACGGCCAGAAGGTGTGGATCTCGCGGGTGCAGCATTCGGACTGGATGATCTTGCTGGCGCGCACCACGCCGCTGGCCGAGGTCAAGAAAAAAAGCGAAGGCATGTCGATCTTCATGGTCGACCTGCGCCAGGCCGAGAAGTCCGGCATGACGGTGCGGCCGATTGCCAACATGGTCAACCACGAGACCAACGAGCTGTTCTTCGAGAATCTCGAGATTCCCGAGGACAACCTGATCGGCGTCGAAGGCCAGGGCTTCAGGTACATCCTGGACGGGCTGAACGCCGAGCGCGCCCTGATCGCGGCCGAGTGCATCGGCGACGGCTACTGGTTCATCGACCGGGTGACGAAATACGTCAACGAGCGGGTGGTGTTCGGCCGGCCCATCGGGCAAAACCAGGGGGTGCAGTTCCCGATCGCCGAGGCCTACATCGAGATCGAGGCCGCCAACCTGATGCGCTACAAAGCCTGTGCCCTGTTTGACGCCGGCCAGCCCTGCGGCGCCGAGGCGAACATGGCCAAGTACCTGGCGGCCAAGGCGTCGTGGGAGGCGGCCAACGCCTGCATCCAGTTCCATGGCGGCTTTGGCTTTGCCAACGAATACGACATCGAGCGCAAGTTTCGCGAAACCCGCCTCTACCAGGTCGCGCCGATCTCGACCAACCTGATCCTGAGCTATGTGGCCGAGCATGAGCTGGGCCTTCCCCGGTCCTTTTGAGCGCCTGCACGTTGCGCCCAGCGGGCTAGGCAGCTTTTGGCCTGGCCGGCGCCGGGCGGTATTTTCCCGTTGGCCTGAATACCCGCGTCTTGCTACTGAATAAATAGCTGGTAATGTCCGCCCATCAAGCGCAAGAAGTCGATTTGACTAAAAAAAGAGGACCACCTGCATGAATTGCCTATCCCCGACCGCCCAGCTTGCCGAATTCGTCGCCAGCCTGCGTTTTGACGCCATTCCCGCGCCGGTGGTGCGGCGCGCCGAAGACCTGCTGGTGGACTGGTTCGGCTCGGCCGTGGCCGGCCACGGCTCGCGCCCGGTGGCCAGCATCACCCGCTTTGCGCAGACCATGGGGCCGCACACCGGCCCCAGCGAGGTGGTCGTCAGCCGCGCCCGCACCAGTCCCTATCTGGCGGCCATGGCGAACGCCGCGGCCTCGCATGTGGCCGAGCAGGACGATGTGCACAACGGCTCGGTGTTCCACCCGGCCACGGTGGTGTTCCCGGCGGCGCTGGCGGTGGCGCAGGCCATCGGCGCCAGCGGCCGGCAGCTGCTCACGGCGGCGGTGGCCGGCTACGAGGTGGGCATCCGGGTGGGCGAATTCCTGGGCCGTTCGCACTACAAGGTGTTCCACACCACCGGCACGGCCGGCACGCTGGCGGCGGCGGCGGCGGCAGGCCATCTGCTTGGGCTCGATGCGCGCCAGATGCAGCATGCCTTTGGTTCGGCCGGCACGCAGTCGGCCGGCCTGTGGGAGTTCTTGCGCACCGGCGCCGACAGCAAGCAGCTGCACACCGCCCACGCTGCGGCGGCCGGGCTGATGTCGGCCTACCTGGCGCAGGACGGCTTTACCGGCGCGGCCGACATCCTGGACGGTCCGCAGGGCCTGGCGGCGGGCATGTCAAAGGACGCCGACCCGGCAAAACTCACCGCCGGCCTTGGCACCCGCTGGGCCACGGCCGAAACCTCGTTCAAATACCACGCCTCGTGCCGGCACACCCACCCGGCGGCCGACGCGCTGCTGCAGGTCATTCAGGCCCACAGCCTGCAGCCCGCCGACCTGGAGCGCGTTGTCACGCAGGTGCACCAGGGCGCCATCGACGTGCTCGGGCCGGTGTTGCGGCCGGCCACAGTGCACCAGTCGAAATTCTCGATGGGCACGGTGCTGGCGCTGGTGGCGCGGTTTGGCCAGGCCGGGCTGGCCGAGTTCGACCGGCATTTCCATGAGGACGCGACGCAAAGCCTGGCAGGCCGGGTGAGCATGGCGCTTGACGCCGAGGTCGATGCCGCCTACCCGCAGCGCTGGATCGGCAAGGTCACGGTCCATACGGTTGACGGCCGCGTGCTGCACGGCCGGGTCGACGAGCCCAAGGGCGATCCTGGCAACACGCTGAGCCGCGCGGAAATCACTGCCAAGGCGCTGCGGCTGGCCGCGTTCAGCGGCGGCGCGAGCGCTGCTGAAATGCGCCTTGCGGTGGACGCGCTGTGGCAGATTGCCAGCGCGCCGGTGGTTGGTAACCTGCTGGGCCAGTCTGAAAAGAGTTACGCCCATGCTTGATTCCCCTTTGGCCGGGCCGCTGGCTCGGGCGTGCTCGTTTTTGTTTGTGCCTGCCAACCGGCCCGAGCGCTATGCCAAGGCGCTGGCCTGCGGCGCGGACGCAGTCATTGTCGACCTGGAAGACGCGGTGGCGCCGGCCGACAAGCTGCTGGCGCGCCAGGCCCTGCTGCTGGCCACGGCCAGCCTGGACGCCGCGCAGCGCGGCCGCCTGCTGGTGCGCATCAACGCGGCCGGCACCCCCTGGCATGCCGATGACCTGGCCGCCTTGCGCGCCCTGCGCGCCCGGGGCGTGGCCGGGGTGATGGTGTCCAAGGCCGAGTCGCCAGCCGTGCTGGCCGGTGTGGCCGCCGCCGCCGGCCCGGCCTGTGCGCTGGTGCCGCTGATCGAGTCGGTGGCAGGGCTGGATGCGCTGGATGCGCTGGCCGCCAGTTCGCAGGTGCTGCGCCTGGCGTTCGGCCATCTGGACTTTCAGGCCGATGCCGGCCTGGCCTGCGGGCTTGACGAGGCCGAGCTGGTGCCAGTGCGCCTGGCGCTGGTCCTGGCCTCGCGACGCGCCGGCCTGGCCGCGCCGGTGGACGGCATTTCGCCCGGCACGCAGGACACGGCGCAGCTCAGTCTGGACGCGGCGCGCAGCCGGCGCGGCGGCTTTGGCGGCAAGCTGTGCATCCATCCGGCGCAGGCGGCCCCGGTCAATGTCGCGTTCGCGCCGAGCGCGCCAGAACTCGACTGGGCCCGGCGGGTGCAGGCGGCGTTTGCCGAGGCTGGCGGCGGCGTGTTCAGCCTGGACGGCCGCATGGTGGACGCGCCGGTGCTGCGCCTGGCACTGCGTACGCTGGCGCAGGCCGCGCGCTGAGGGGTTTCCCCGGGTGGTGCGCCAGCCCGAATGGCGGCAAAGTCAGGAGCTAAACCGGCGACGATTTTTCAAGGCAACCTGCAGACACAACAAGGAGACAAGATGAAGTTCAAATTCAAGGCCGCGCCCCTGGCCTCGATGGTGGCGCTCGCGGCCAGCCTGGCGACCAGCGCCTTCGCACAGGCGCCGTTCCCCGACCGGCCGGTGTCGCTGATCGTGCCGTTCGCGGCCGGCGGCCCGACCGATGTGGTGGCGCGCATGATCGCCATTCCCATGGGCAAGTCGCTCGGCCAGACGGTGCTGGTGGAAAACGCGGTGGGCGCCGGCGGCACCATTGCTGCGGCCAAGGTGGCGCGCGCCGCGCCCAACGGCTACACCATCTTCATCCACCACATGGGCATGTCCACCGCACCGGCGCTGTACAAAAAGCTGACTTTTGATCCGCTGAAGGACTTCGAGTACATCGGCCAGGTGGTCGACGTGCCGATGACGCTGCTCGGGCGCAAGGACTTTCCGGCCAACACCCTGCCCGAGCTGCAGGCCTACATCAAGGCCAACCCGAACAAGGTGTCGCTGGCCAACGCCGGGCTGGGCGCGGTGTCGCACCTGTGCGGCCTGCTGTTCATGACCCAGCTGGGCGCCGAGCTCACCACCGTGCCGTACAAGGGCACCGGCCCGGCCATGAACGACCTGCTCGGCGGCCAGGTCGACCTGCTGTGCGACCAGACCACCCAGACCGTGCCGATGATCAAGGACGGCCGCGTCAAGGTGTTCGGCGTCACCACGCTCAAGCGGCTGGCGGTGCTGCCCAATGTGCCGACACTCGACGAGCAGGGCATGAAGGGCTTTGAGGTCAAGGTCTGGCACGGCATGTACGCGCCCAAGGGCACGCCCAAGCCGGCGCTCGACAAGATCACCGCCGCGCTGCAAACGGCCCTGCAGGACCCGATGGTCAAGCAGCGCCTGACCGAGCTGAGCTCGGACGTGGTGCCCATGGACAAGGTCAGCGCCAGCGGCCTGAAAAGCCACCTGGAAGCGGAGATCGCCAAATGGGAGCCGGTGATCAAGAAAGCCGGCGTCTACGCAGACTGAAGGCATTTTCTCGTCCGCTTTGTAGCGCTTTGGTCCGCTGGTGCAGGCGCAGCGGGCCGGGTCAGCTATCAAAATAAATTTCTGGCCGTCTTGGGCGCTTGCGCCGCACAACCGATCTGAGGCCGGCCCGCGGGCGCTGGTGATTTAAGGTTGTCGCTGGTGTGGCAGGCCGCCGGCGCGGCTGCACCTAAACTGACCGTTCAACTCAAGGAGACTTCATTCATGCTTACCCTTTGCGGCTTTCCGATATCGAACTACTACAACAAGGTCAAGCTGGCGCTGCTTGAAAAAGACGTGCCGTTTGCCGAAGAGGTGGCAACCCTGCCGATTTCCGACGCCGCCGCGCTGGCCGCATCGCCGCTGGGCAAGGTGCCGTTCCTGCGTACGCCGCAAGGCAGCCTGTGCGAAAGCCAGGCCATCATGGAATACATCGAAGCCGCGCATCCGGCGCCGGCGCTGCTGCCCGCCGACCCGTTTGCCGCCGCCAAGGTCCGCGAGCTCATCACCTTCATCGAGCTGCACCTGGAACTGGTCGCGCGCGAGCTGTACGGCCAGGCTTTTTTCGGCGGCACGGTCAGCGACGGCCTGAAGGACCGGGTGCGCAAGCAGCTTGAAAAGAACATTCCGGCCTTCAAGGCACTGGCCAAGTTTTCGCCGTTCGTGGCCGGCGACCAGTTCACCCAGGCCGACTGCGCGGCCTTTGCCAGCCTGCCGCTGGTGGGCATGGCCACTCGGGCGGTGCTGGGAGAAGATCTGCTGCTGGCCTCAAGCATCGACTACAAGCCCTATATCCGCATGATCAGCGAGCGTCCTTCGGTAAAAAAAGTGCTGGCCGACCG
>JACMQR010000392.1 GCA_014376885.1 Polaromonas sp. | reverse complement strand
CTGGCAAATCGCCTGCTCGCCCGCCAGCGCCCTGGTGCTGCGCTACCAGGTGTATGCCCACGACAATTCGGTGCGCACCGCCTGGCTGGATGCCAACCGGGGCTTTTTCAATGGCACCAGCGTCTGCCTGCGCGTCGAAGGCCAGGAAAGCCTGCCCCATGGGCTGGAGATACCGGCGCCGCCAGCGCTGCGCGGCTGGTCGCTGGCCACCGGCTTGACGCCCGGCAAGGTCGACCTTCAAGGCTTTGGCAGCTACAGCGCCAGCGGCTACGACGAGCTGGTCGACGCGCCGGTCGAGATGGGGCCGTTCTGGAGCGGCAGCTTCACCGCGCGCGGCGTGCCGCACCGCTTTGTCGTGGCCGGCGCCGCCGCAGCCAGCTTTGACGGCGCGCGGCTGCTGGCCGACACGCAAAAAATCTGCGAGACCGAAATCCGCTTCTGGCACGGCAGCAAACAGCCGCCGCATCAAAATTACCTGTTCATGCTCAACGCGGTGGACGACGGCTACGGCGGGCTGGAGCACCGCAATTCGACCGCCTTGATCTGCACCCGCCGCGATCTGCCGCGCCTGGGCGAGGCCAAAACCTCGGACGGCTACGCCACCCTGCGCGGCCTGATCAGCCACGAGTATTTCCACACCTGGAATGTCAAGCGCCTGCGCCCGGCGCCTTTTGAGCGCTATGCCTATGACCGGGAGAACTACACCGACCTGCTGTGGTTTTTCGAAGGCTTCACCAGCTACTACGACGACCTGCTGCTGCGCCGGGCCGGGCTGCTGGACAACGCCGGCTACCTCAAGCAGCTCACCGCCACCGTCAACCAGGTGCTGCAGGCGCCCGGCCGGCAGGTGCAGTCGGTGGCCCAGGCGAGTTTTGACGCCTGGGTCAAGTACTACCGGCCCGACGAAAACACGCCCAACGCCACCATCAGCTACTACAGCAAGGGCGCGCTGGTCGCGCTGTGCCTGGACCTGACGCTGCGCGGCGAAGGCCACGGCGCCTCGCTGGACGATGTGATGCGCGCCCTGTGGAAGCGCTGCCAGGGCGGCCCGCTGCGCGAGCTTGACGTGGCCGCCGTGCTGCAAACCCTGGGCCAGCGCTCGTTCGCGCCCGAGCTGGCGGCCTGGGTTCATGGCCGCGATGAGCTGCCGCTCAAGGAACTGCTCGGGCAGCATGGCGTGGCGGTGCTCGAAGAGCCCGCGCAGCTGGCGCAGCGCCTGGGCCTTCGGGTGGCGCAAAGCCCGGGCGTTCAGGTCAAGACCGTGCTGCGCGGCGGCGCGGCCGAACAGGCCGGCTTTTCGGCCGGCGACGAGTGGCTCGGCATCGAGCCGGCGGCCGGTCCGGCGTCAAGGAAAAGCCTGCCGGCCGGGCCGGCGGCGGGCTGGCGGATGCTGCAGCTCGATGACCTGCTGCTGTACGCCGGCGATGCCCGGCAGGTGACCGCCCTGGTCGCGCGCGACAAGCGCCTCGTGCGCCTGGCGCTGGCGCTGCCGCCGGCCCAGACCACCTGGCGGCTGGCGGTTGGCAACGAGGCGCGCCTCAACGAATGGCTTGGCCTGGCAGCCTGAGCCGCGCTACGCGCCCTTGAAGGCCGCCGGCCGCTTTTCAAGAAAGGCTGTGACGCCTTCAAAATAATCGTCGGTTTGCCCCAGGGCGGACTGCTGGTCGCGCTCTTCGTCGAGCTGCTGGTCCAGAGAGCGGGTGATGCTGCCATGCAGCAAATGCCGGGTGGCCACCAGCGCCCGGGTCGGCATGGCCGCCAGGCGGCTGGCCAGTGCCAGCGCGGCAGCCAGCGGGTCGGCGGCCAGCGCCCAGACCATGCCCCAGTCATGGGCCTGGGCGGCGCTCAGCCGGTCGCCGGTCAGGGCCAGGCCCATGGCGCGGGCCAGGCCAACTTTTTGCACCAGAAGCCAGCTGCCGCCGGCGTCCGGCACCAGCCCGATCTTGCTGAACGCCTGGATGAAACTGGCCTCGGGCGCGGCAATCGCCAGGTCGCAGGTCATGGCCAGGGACGCGCCGGCGCCGGCGGCCACGCCATTGACGGCCGCGACCGTCGGCATGCGCAGCGCCAGCAGGCGGCGCGCTGTCGGGTTGAAGGCCTGCTCGATCAGCGGCCCCGGGTCGGCCCGCTTGCGCTGGTCCGGGCCGGGGGTGAAATCGAATTCGGACAGGTCCGCGCCGGCGCAAAAGCCCCGGCCGGCGCCGGTGATGACCAGCGCGCGCACCGCCGGGTCGGCCTCGGCCCGGTCCAGCGCAGCCCACAGGTCGTGGTGCATCTGGCGGCTAAAGCTGTTGAGCGACAGCGGGCGGTTCAGCGTCGCCACCGCGACCGCGCCATGCACCGCATACAGCACGGCCGGCGCGGCGTCGGAGGGCATTTGTCCAAGGGTCATATTTTTCTCCTGGGGTGAATTTAGCACTGCGGCCCGGCTTTTGCAGGCCCGGTTCCGGGGCTGACTCTGGAGCCCGCCGGGCGCGGCCTGGCAGCAAGCCGCATGGCATGATTCACCGCTCTACAAGGACCGCCCCATGACCTATGAAACCATTGTGACCTCGACCCACGGCCCGGACGCCCGCCAGGTCGGCATCGTGACGCTGAACCGGCCCAAGCAGCTCAATGCGCTGAACAACCAGCTCATGGACGAGCTGGGCAGCGCGCTCAAGGCCTTCGACGCCGACGCCAGCATTGGCTGCATCATCCTGACCGGCAGCGAAAAAGCCTTTGCCGCCGGCGCCGACATCGGCGCCATGGCGACCTACAGCTTTGCCGAGGTATACAGCGCCGACTACATCACGCGCAACTGGGAACACATCCGCAGCGTGCGCAAGCCGGTGATTGCGGCAGTCAGCGGTTTTGCGCTCGGCGGCGGCTGCGAGCTGGCCATGATGTGCGACTTCATCATCGCCGCCGACAACGCCAAATTTGGCCAGCCGGAAATCAAGCTGGGCATCATTCCCGGTGCCGGCGGCACGCAGCGCCTGCCGCGCGCGGTCGGCAAGGCCAAGGCCATGGACATGGCGCTGACCGGCCGCATGATGGACGCGGTGGAAGCCGAACGCGCCGGCCTGGTCAGCCGCGTCGTGCCGCTGGCGCAGTTGATGGACGAGGCGCTGGGCGCGGCCCTCATGGTCTGCAGCTACGGCCAGCCCAGCGTGGTGGCGGCCAAGGAGGCGGTCAATCGGGCGTTTGAAAGCTCTTTGAGCGATGGCGTGATGTTCGAGCGGCGCTTGTTCCACGCGCTGTTTGCCACCGAAGACCAGAAAGAAGGCATGGATGCGTTTGTCAACAAGCGCAAGCCGGTGTTCAAAAATCGCTGACAGGCGGGCGCAACGCAGCGGGCAATATTGGCTATAATTTGCGGCTTCGGGTGATATAGCTCAGTTGGTTAGAGCGCAGCATTCATAATGCTGATGTCGGTGGTTCAAGTCCACCTATCACCACCAGATTTTTTGACAAAAGCCCTGCCGGTTTCTGACCTGTAGGGCTTTTTTGCGCGCCCGGCCGGGGCATGAACAACGCCCGCGTGCAAAGGCGTATCCTCCAGGCAGTGCGCTGCGAGCGCCTGGGCCGTCACGCCCGCCAACGGATCCGGATGACTTCTTCCTACACAACTGCCTGCCACGCCCTGAGCCGCCATGTACCCCGGCGAGCGTTTTAACAGCATCAGCCATCTGGTGGGCGCGGCGCTGGCGCTTGCCGGCTCGGCCGTGCTGGTGGTGCTGGCGGCCCGGCTGGGCGACCCCTGGAAAATCGTCAGCTTCAGCGTCTACGGCGTGATGCTGGTGGCGCTTTATGTGTTTTCCGCCCTGTACCACAGCGTGCGCGGCCCGGCCAAAGATGTGCTGCGCAAGTTCGACCACTGCGCGATCTACCTGCTGATTGCCGGCACCTACACGCCGTTTGCGCTGGTGTCGCTGCGCGGCAGCTGGGGCTGGTGGATTTTCGGCGTGATCTGGACGCTGGCGCTGCTGGGCATCGTGCAGGAAATCTGGCTGGCCCGGGGGGCGCGCATCGGGTCGCTGGTCATTTATATACTCATGGGCTGGCTGGCCATGGTGGCCGTGGTGCCGCTGTGGCGCGCCCTGACGCCGGCCGGCTTTGCCTGGCTGGCGGCGGGCGGCGCCTGCTACACGCTGGGGATCGTCTTTTATGCCCTGGACCACCGGGTGCGCCATGGCCACGGCCTGTGGCACCTGTTTGTGCTGGGCGGCAGCATCTGCCATTTTTTCACCGTGCTGCTTTATGTGGCTTGACTTGACTGCTGGGACCGACATGACTCCAACTTCTTCTTTTAATCAGCCCCGGCCCGCGGGCATGCGGCCGCCGGCGGGAACACCCCGCGGCCCCTTCGCGCCTTGCCAGGCAGCCGCCTGCGCTGCGCCAGGGGCGGCCCGATGAGCGCTTTTGCCTCCCTCACGGCGCGGCGCCGCATCATCGTCGCCATTTCCGGCGCCAGCGGCGCGGTGTACGGCGCGCGCCTGCTGCAGGTGCTGCAAGGCACGGCAGGCATCGAACCCCACCTGGTGGTGTCCAGCGCCGGCTGGCGCAACATCGAGGTGGAATTGGGCATGGAGCGCGCCTATGTCGAGAGCATGGCCAGCCAGGTGCATGACGTGCGCGATGTCGGCGCGGCCCTTGGCAGCGGCTCGTTTGCCTGCAGCGGCATGGTGATTGCGCCGTGCTCGATGCGCACCCTGGCGGCGGTGGCGCACGGCCTGGGCGACAACTTGCTGACGCGCGCGGCCGATGTCATGCTCAAGGAGCGCCGCCGCCTGGTGCTGCTGGTGCGCGAGTCGCCCCTGCACATCACCCACCTGCGCAACATGCTCAGCGTGACGGAAATGGGCGGCATCATCTGCCCGCCAGTGCCCGCGTTCAACCTGCACCCGCAGTCCATCGGCGACATCGTCGACCACAGCGTGGCGCGGGCCCTGGACCTGCTCGATGTGCCGCACAACCTGGCGCGGCGCTGGCAGGCCAGCGCTCTGGCCGAGGCCGCCTGACGCGGCCTGCGCGGCGGGCCCGCCCGGGGCGCGTTTTCGCTGCCCAGCCGTCCCGGCCGTGAAGCGGCACCCGGCCCGGACAGGGGCGCGGCCTGAGATAATGGCCGGCTTTTCATCCTTCACAGCCTCTGGACCCACACCATGAACCGCTGCCCTTCGCGCCTTGCCGGCGCCCTCTTTGCGCTGGCCGCCCTGGCGGCGGCGCTGCCCGCCGCCGCACAAACTGCCGCCGACACCCAGCCGGTGGTCCGGACCTTTCCGGCGGCAGCCCTGCGCGGCGAAATGACCGTGAGCCCGACGCCGCCAGTCATCACGCTGGACGGCAAGCCTGACCGGCTGTCGCCCGGCGCGCGCATTCGCGGCATCGACAACCGGCCGGTCATGTCCGGCGCGCTGGCCAGCCAGACCGCGGTGGTCAATTACCTGCGCGAGCCCACCGGCAATGTCCATGAGGTCTGGATCTTGAACAGCGCGGAAATCAAGCTCAAGCGGCCCAACACCCAGGCCTCCTGGTTCAGCCTG
>JACMQR010000391.1 GCA_014376885.1 Polaromonas sp. | reverse complement strand
CACCCTGCCGCAGCAGGCGGTCACGCGCACCGCGCAGGGCGACACCGTCATGGTGGTCGGCAGCGATGGCAAGGTCGTGTCCCGGCCGGTCAAGATCGGCTCGGCCAAAGGCGCGCAATGGGTGGTTCTGGACGGCCTGGCAGCCGGCGATCAGGTCATGGTGGACGGCTTTCAAAAGCTGCAGATGATGCCGCCCGGCACGCCGGTCAAGCCGGTGCCCTGGCAGCCGGCGGGCAGCGCGGCGTCGGCGCCGGTGGCGATCGGGGCTGCGCCTGCAGCCAGCACTGCTGCAGCGCCTGCCGCTTCGGCAGCCGCCCAGTAAGGAGTACACCGCATGGCCAAGTTTTTTATCGAGCGCCCGATTTTTGCGTGGGTGATCGCCCTGTTCATCCTGGTGCTGGGCGGCGTGGCGGTCACGCAGCTGCCGATTTCCCAGTACCCGCCCGTCGCGCCGCCGTCCATCGTGGTGACCGCCAGCTATCCCGGCGCATCGGCCAGAACGCTGGAAGACAGCGTGCTCAGCGTGATCGAGCGCGAGATGAACGGCTCGCCGGGCCTGATCTACATGGAATCGGTCGCCCAGGCCAACGGCTCGGGCACCCTGACCCTGACGTTTGAGACTGGCACCAATGCCGACCTTGCCCAGGTCGACGTGCAAAACCGGCTGTCGCGTGCCGCGCCGCGCCTGCCCCAGGCGGTGACCCAGCAGGGCGTTCGGGTGGACAAGTCGCGGTCGAACTTTTTGCTGTTCACCATGCTGGCATCGAGCAACCCGGCCATCGACCCGGTGGCGCTGGGCGACTATGCGTCGCGCAATGTGATTCCGGAGCTTCAGCGCCTTCCCGGCATCGGCCAGGCCCAGCTGTTCGGCACCGAGCGGGCCATGCGCATCTGGATCGACCCGGCCAGGCTGGCCGGCTTTGCGCTGTCCGCCGCCGACGTGACCAGCGCCATCCGCGCCCAGAATGCCCAGATTGCTTCCGGCACGATTGGCGACCTGCCCAATGTGGCCGGGCAGGGCATTGCTGCCACGGTGGTCGTCAACGGCCAGCTGTCCAGCGTGGAGCAGTTTGGCAATATCGTGCTGCGCGCCACCACCAGTGGCTCGACCGTGCGCCTGAAGGACGTGGCCCGCATCGAGCTCGGCGCGCAAACCTATGCGACTTCGGCCCGCCTGAACGGCAAGCCGGCCACCGGCATTGGCCTGCAACTGGCGGTCGGCGGCAATGCGCTGGACGCAGCCCGGGCGGTGCGCGCCAAGATGGATCAGCTCAAGCCCTATTTTCCGCCGGGCGTAAGCTACTCGATCCCCTACGACAGCTCGCGCTTTGTCAGCATCTCGATCCGCCAGGTGGCCGAGACGCTGGTCGAGGCGGTGGTGCTGGTGTTCCTGGTGATGTTCTTGTTTTTGCAGAACTGGCGCTACACCATCATTCCGACCATCGTCGTGCCGATTGCCCTGCTGGGCACCTTCGCCACGCTGCTGGCGCTGGGCTTTTCCATCAACGTGCTGACGATGTTCGGCATGGTGCTGGTAATCGGTATCGTCGTCGACGACGCCATCGTCGTGGTCGAAAACGTCGAGCGCATCATGAGCGAGGAAGGCTTGCCGCCGCTGGAGGCCACGCGCAAGGCGATGGGCCAGATTTCGGGCGCCATCATCGGCGTGACGGTGGTGTTGATTTCGGTGTTCGTGCCGCTGGCGTTCTTTGCCGGCTCGGTGGGCAACATCTACCGCCAGTTTTCTGCCGTCATGGTCGCGTCGATCGGCTTTTCGGCCTTTCTGGCGCTGTCGCTCACGCCGGCGCTGTGCGCCTCGCTGCTCAAGCCGGTCGAAGCCGGCCATCAGCAGGCAAAAACCGGATTTTTCGGCTGGTTCAACCGGGGTTTTGCGCGCACCGCCAAGGGCTATGAAAGTCTGGTCGCGCGGCTGCTGAAACGCGCCGGCCGCTATCTGGTCATTTACGCGGCCATCATCGGCGTGGTGGCGCTGGTCTACACGCGCCTGCCGACGTCTTTCCTCCCGGCCGAGGACCAGGGAACGCTGCTGGTCAACGTGCAACTGCCGCCAGGCGCCACCGTGGAGCGCACCCGCGCCGTGATGGAGCAGGTCGAGGGCTTCATGCTCAAGCAGCCCGAGGTCGAGGGCATGGTCGGCGTGCTGGGTTTCAGTTTCTCCGGCCAGGGCCAGAACGCCGGCCTGGCTTTTGTGACACTTAAAGACTGGTCTGAGCGCAAGGAAAAAGGCCAGCAGGCCGATGCGCTGGCCGGGCGTGCCTTTGGCGCTTTTTCAGGCATCCGCGACGCGTTTGTCTTTCCGCTCAGCCCGCCGCCGATTCCCGAACTGGGGTCGGCCAGCGGCTTTACCTTCCGGCTTCAGGACCGCGCCGGCGCGGGCAGCGAGGCGCTGCTGGCGGCCCGCAACCAGATGCTCGGCATGGCCGGCAAGAACCCGGCGCTGGCGCAGGTCCGGCCCGATGGCCTGGAAGACGCGCCGCAACTGCAGATCGATATCGACCGCGACAAGGCCAATGCCCTGGGCGTGGGCTTTGACGCCATCAACGCGGCCCTGTCCACCGCGCTGGGTTCGAGCTATGTCAACGACTTTCCGAACCAGGGCCGCCTGCAGCGCGTCGTCGTGCAGGCCGATGCGCCGGCGCGCATGCAGCCGGACGACCTGCTGCGAATCAACGCCAGCAACAGCCGGGGCGAGTCGGTGCCGCTGTCGGCGTTTGCCAGCACGCGCTGGGTCAAGGGCGCGATGCAGACGGTGCGCTACAACGGCTACCCCGCCATGCGCATCAGCGGCGCCGCCGCGCCGGGCTACAGCACCGGCGCGGCCATGGCCGAGATGGAAAAAATGGCGGCCCAGCTGCCCCAGGGCTTCGGCTTTGAATGGAGCGGCCAGTCGCGCGAGGAAAAGCTTGCCGGCGCGCAAGCCATCATCCTGTATGCCTTCGCCATCCTGGCGGTGTTCTTGTGCCTGGCCGCGCTGTACGAGAGCTGGTCGATTCCGCTGGCGGTGATTTTGGTGGTGCCGCTGGGCGTCGTCGGCGTGCTGCTGGCGACCCTGTTCCGGGGCTATGCCAACGACGTGTACTTCCAGGTGGGCTTGATCACCATCATCGGCCTGTCGGCGAAAAACGCGATTTTGATCATCGAGTTTGCCAAGGACCTGCAGGCCCAGGGCCGGGGCGTGGTCGAGTCGGCGCTGATGGCGGCGCACCTGCGCTTTCGGCCCATCCTCATGACCTCGCTGGCTTTCATGCTCGGCGTGCTGCCGCTGGCGATTGCCACCGGCGCCAGCTCGGCCAGCCAGCGGGCCATTGGCACCGGCGTGATTGGCGGCATGGTCACCGGCACCGTGCTGGCGGTGGTTTTCGTGCCAATCTTCTTTGTCGTGGTGCGCGGTTTTTTCAAGGGCAGCACGCGGCAGCAAAAAAATTATGCCGAGCATGCCCGGTCGGCCGGGGTTGGCGGACAGGATTGAAAGCCCGAACATGAACCTGACAAAACATTTCCAACGCCTGGCCGCAAGCGCCGCCTTGCTGCTGACTGGCTGCTCGATGATGCCGGTCTACGAGCGTCCGGCAGCGCCGATTGCCGCCGACTGGCCGGCGCTGAGCGCCACGGCTGCAACGCCGGCGTCTGAAAGCGCTGCCAGCGCCAGCGCTGCCGCCGACACTGAGTGGCAAGAGTT
>JACMQR010000390.1 GCA_014376885.1 Polaromonas sp. | reverse complement strand
CTTGCCCATTTCCGGCGAACTGTCGTGCCACGCCTTGTGCGTGAAATGGGTGTCGGTCGACACGCCGTAAATGTTCACGCCCATTTTCTGGAACTCGGCATAGTTGTCGGCCAGGTCGCCCAGTTCGGTAGGGCACACGAAGGTGAACGCTGCCGGAAAAAAAACAAAAACCGACCACTTCCCTTTCAAGCTTTCATTGCTGACAGAAACGAACTTGCCGTTTTGGTATGCATTGTTCTTGAACGGGACAACTGTGGTGTTAATTAGAGACATTTTATTTATTCCAGATTTGAGATTTGACAACAGGTCAGTGTATACCCTATGCCAGCATTGCCAGCATTGCCGGGATAGGCATTGTCTATGGGACGAATTGTTGCGGGCTATGCCTGGACCTTGGCACTGGCTGGCCAAACGGAGTGAATCGGCAGCCAGCAATCCGATGTCCGAGTTTAATGAAGAAATACGGCTTTGGCGCTTTTAGAGCGAAGCTTTACAGCTACTAAATTGATAGCGAATAGACTTTGTCGGCAGACCTGTGAAATGCAGGCTCAGTATTCCAGACGTTCCGGTTTGATTTCCTGCAGGATGGTGGTGGCGATTTCCTCGATGGACTTGGTGGTGGTGGACAGCCAGCGAATCCCTTCGCGGCGCATCATCGCCTCGGCTTCATGAATTTCATGGCGGCAGTTGGCCAGGCTGGAGTAGGTTGAGTTTGGCCGTCGTTCGTTGCGAATCTGGCTCAGCCGGTCCGGGGCGATCGTCAGGCCAAAGATTTTCTTGCGGTGTGGCGCCAAGGCCGGCGGCAGCTGCCGGCGCTCGAAATCCTCGGGAATCAGCGGATAGTTGGAGGCCTTCAGGCCGTACTGCATCGCCAGGTACAGCGTGGTGGGGGTTTTTCCGCTGCGGCTGACGCCGACCAGGATCACGTCCGAGCCCGCAAGATCGCGGTGGCTCTGGCCATCGTCATGCGCCAGGGAAAAGTTGATCGCCTCGATGCGGTCGTCATAGGCCTTGCTCTTGGAGGCATCCGAAAACCGGCCCACCCGGTGGTTCGACTTGATGCCCAGCTCACTTTCCAGCGGTGCCACGAACATGCCGAACATGTCCAGCAGCATGCCGTTGCACTGGGCCTTGATGACCGCCAGGATGTTCATGTTCACCAGCGTGGTGAAGACGATCGGCCGCTTGCCCTCCAGGTCGCCGGTGTGGTTGATGTGCCGGATGGCCTGGTGGGCCTTGTCCACGGTGTCGATGAACGGCAGGCGGACATGGCGCGGACTGATCTCGAACTGCGCCAGTATGGCGTTGCCAAAGGTTTCTGCGGTAATGCCGGTGCCATCCGAGATGAAAAACACAGTGCGATTGGACATGGTGCTCGATTCTGTCAGGTGAAAAGCGAAGGCCGGTGTGCCGGGCGACGGCCCCCTACAATCGGGCCAATTATCCAGTCTACGGCTTGGCGAGCCTGGTCAACCTTCTAAAAAGAACAACACGGTTGGACACGGCGCCTTGCCTGCTCCCCAGTTTTTTTATCCTTCCGGAGTCTTTGCATGTCCAACCTGTTTGAGCCAACCGCTCTGGTGGTGCCGTTTGAAAGCCTGAGAATGACCGATGTCGAATCGGTCGGCGGCAAGAATGCCAGCCTGGGCGAAATGATTTCCCAGCTGCCCACCGGCCCCCAGGGCGTGCAGGTGCCTACCGGCTTTGCCACCACGGCGCATGCCTTTCGGCAGTTCCTGGCCCACGCCGGGCTTGACGAGAAGATCAATGCCGCGCTTGATGCCCTGGACACCGAGGACGTGCGCGCCCTGGCCCGGGTTGGCGCGCAGATTCGGGACCTGGTCCAGGCCCAGCCCTTCCCCCCCGAATTCGAGACAGCCGTGCGCAGCAGCTTTGCGGCCCTGAGCGCTGGCAATTCCCTGGCCAGCTTTGCGGTGCGATCGTCGGCCACGGCCGAAGACCTGCCGGACGCCTCGTTTGCCGGCCAGCAGGAAACCTTTTTGAACGTGGTCGGCATCGACGACGTACTGGCCAAGATGAAGGAGGTGTTTGCATCGCTGTACAACGACCGCGCCATCAGCTACCGCGTTCACCAGGGCTTTGCCCATGCCGATGTGGCGCTGTCGGCCGGCGTGCAGCGCATGGTGCGCAGCGACATCGGTGCGGCCGGCGTGATGTTCACCATCGACACCGAAAGCGGCTTTGAAGACGTCGTGTTCATCACCTCGAGCTACGGCCTGGGGGAAACCGTGGTGCAGGGCGCTGTGAATCCGGACGAGTTCTATGTTCACAAGCCGATGCTCAACGCCGGCAATCGCGCCGTGATCCGGCGCAACCTGGGCTCCAAGCTGGTGCAGATGGAGTTCACCACGGCGCAGGAAAAGCACGCCAGCGGCAAGCTGGTCAAGACCACCGATGTGCCGATCGAGCTGCGCAACCGGTTTTCCCTGAGCGATGCCGATGTCGAGCAACTGGCACGTTACGCCGTGACCATTGAAAACCATTACGGCCGCGCCATGGACATCGAATGGGGCAAGGACGGCACGGACGGCCAGCTCTATATCTTGCAGGCCCGCCCTGAAACCGTGAAAAGCCAGGCCAAGGGCAAGGCCGAGCAGCGCTACAAGCTCAAGGGCACCGGAACCATCCTGGCCGAGGGCCGGGCAATCGGCCAGAAAATCGGCACTGGCCCGGTCCGCATCGTGCATGACATCAGCGACATGGACCAGGTGCGGCCGGGCGACGTGCTGGTGACCGACATGACAGACCCGAACTGGGAGCCGGTCATGAAACGGGCCAGCGCGATCGTCACCAACCGCGGCGGCCGCACCTGCCATGCGGCGATCATCGCGCGCGAGCTCGGCATACCGGCCGTCGTCGGCTGCGGCAACGCTACTCAGCTGCTCAATGACGGGATGCTGGTCACCGTGAGTTGCGCCGAAGGCGACACCGGCTCGATCTATGACGGCGTGCTGGAAACCGAAATCACCGAGGTGGTGCGCGGCGAAATGCCGCCCATCGACATCAAGATCATGATGAATGTGGGCAACCCGCAGCTGGCCTTTGACTTTTGCCAGATGCCCAACCAGGGCGTCGGCTTGGCGCGGCTCGAGTTTGTCATCAACAACAACATTGGCGTGCCCCCCAAGGCGATCCTGGACTATCCCAATGTCGACCCGGATCTGAAAAAGGCAGTGGAAAGCGTGGCGCGCGGCCATGCGTCGCCGCGCGGGTTTTATGTGGACAAGGTGGCCGAGGGCATTGCCACCATTGCCGCGGCCTTCTGGCCCAAGCCGGTGATCGTTCGGCTTTCGGACTTCAAGTCCAACGAGTACCGCAAGCTGATCGGCGGCTCGCGCTACGAGCCCGAGGAGGAAAATCCAATGCTCGGCTTTCGCGGCGCCGCGCGCTACCTCAGCAGCGATTTTCGCGAAGCCTTTGCCATGGAATGCGAGGCGCTCAAGCGGGTGCGCAACGAAATGGGCTTGACGAACGTGCAGGTCATGGTGCCGTTTGTCCGCACGCTCGGCCAGGCCAAGGCGGTCACGGAACTGCTCGCCGAGCACGGCCTCGAGCGCGGCGACAAGGACCTGCGCATCATCATGATGTGCGAAGTGCCGAGCAACGCCGTGCTGGCCGACCAGTTTTTGGAGTACTTCGACGGCTTTTCGATCGGCTCGAACGACCTGACCCAACTCACGCTGGGGCTGGACCGCGACTCCGGGCTGGAAATCCTGGCCAAGGATTTCGATGAACGCGATCCGGCGGTCAAGGCTTTGCTCAGCCTGGCCATCTCGGCCTGCAAGCGCCAGGGCAAGTACGTCGGTATCTGCGGCCAGGGGCCCAGCGACCATGCCGACTTTGCCCAGTGGCTTAAAGAGCAGGGAATCGGCTCGATCTCGCTCAATCCCGACACGGTCATTGAAACCTGGAAACGGCTGGCGAACTGACGCTGCCGCCGGGCTGCAGCTGGCTATTTTTTTGAAAACAAATGATCACTCAAGCCTGTAAACCGCCGCACGCCTTTCAATACCGCCGGGTGCTGTCGATTGCCGGATCGGACAGTGGCGGCGGCGCGGGCATCCAGGCCGACCTGAAAACCTTTGCTGCGCTGGGCTGCTATGGCATGACGGCGGTAACCGCCCTGACGGCGCAAAACACACTCGGTGTGCGGTCGATCCAGCCCATCTCCCCGCAGATGCTGCGGGACCAGATCGACGCGGCGCTCGAAGACATCGGCGCCCATGCCGTCAAGATCGGCATGCTCCATTCGCCGGAGATTGTGCGCACGGTGGCCGAGGCCATTGACCGCCATCGCCTGAAAAAAGTGGTGCTTGATCCGGTGATGGTGGCCACCAGCGGCGCCGCCTTGATTGACAACGCAGCCATCTCGGTGCTGGTGCGTGAGCTGTTTGCACGCGCGCTGCTGGTGACGCCGAACCTTGATGAGGCAGCGCTTTTGGTCGGCAAGCCGCTGTGCAATGAAAACGACATGCAGGCGGCGGCGCAGGACATGCTGCGCATGGGCGCCCCTGCCGTGCTGCTCAAAGGCGGTCATTTGCCTGGCGACCAGGTCTGTGACCTGCTGGTGACCCAGGGCGGCGAAATTCACTGGATGCGCGCGCCGCGCATCGACACCGTCAACACCCATGGCACGGGTTGCACGCTGTCGTCCGCCATTGCCGCCTACCTGGCTTCAGGCGCAAGCCTGCGCCAGGCGGTGGAAAACGCGCGCGCCTATGTGCGCGCTGCCCTCAGTGCTGGCGCGGCAGTCCGCACCGGCGCCGGCAGCGGTCCGTTGAACCACGGCTTTGCTCCGCTGGCCATGCAGCTCACGCCGCTTACAGCGCTCATGCCGCTGCCTTGAGGCCCGGCCTGTGCTCCAGATTGCGCGTCAGCCGCGCCAGTGAAAAGGTCAGCAGCAGCGTCGGCAAGGCAGCGCCCCACTGCGGAGCCAGCTGGGCGCACAGGTGGTAGCAGGCGATGCCCAGCAGCCAGATGCCGACGGCGCTGCGGTTTACCCGGCGCTGCGTCACCAGCGAAGCAATATTGGCCTGCCCGGCCAGTCGTGCCAGGATGACGCCGTAGAGCGGCACAAACACCGAGCTGAGCATCAGCAAGAACGGCTCGAGGTTGTGCATCGGCAACACCAGCGCCAGGCCCGTGCACAGCACAGCCAGCGCCATGCCCCAGTGCCGAATGCTCCAGCCGGGCTTCAGGCTGTGGCCGGCCACCGATCCCGAGTAGACGTCGCCATACGCGTTGTCCACCTCGTCTATCAAAATCAAGCCCAGCGCGATCAGTCCGCCCTGCGCCAGCAGCAGTGCGGCGACCAGGTCGGTGCTGGGGGTGGTCAGCGCGATCAGCAAGCCGAGCGCGTAGCACCAGGTGTTGGCAATGGCATAGCCCAGCCAGGTGCCGCGCAATGCGCTGGCACCACTGCGGCCATGGCGCGCAAAGTCCGCCACCAGCGGCAGCCAGGATACCGGCATGGCCATCACCAGGTCCAGCGCTGACAGGGTGCTCATGCTGCCGTCGCCGGCCCGGTTCCATAACTCGGAAAAACCCTGAGCGCTGGCCCTGGACAAAAACTGCCAGCTCAGCCACAACAGCGAGGCGATGACCAGCGGCAAGCCGTACCGGCCGATGAACCGGCGCACCAGCGTGACCATCGAGCCGGACAATAACGCCAGCAGCACCGCTCCCCAGAGCAGCGTGGCCAGCACCGGCCAGAAACTGGCGGTAAAGCCGCCCGACTGGCGCGCAATGGCCAGCGTACCGTCGCGCATCACGACCAGCTCAAAGGTTGTCCAGCCGATGAGCTGGGCGATGTTGAGCAGCACCGGCAGGCGGGCAAAGCTGCTGCCGTAGGTGGCATGCATCAGGCCGGCGCTGGCCAGGCCGCTGTCGCAGCCGAGCTTGGCGGTCCAGGCCAGCAGTCCGGCGCCGAGCACCGAGCCGCAGACAATCACCGTCAGCGCTGCCTGGGTGCCCAGCGCCGGCACCAGGTAGGCGCCGATCTGCATGACCAGCAAGCCCACGCCCAGGCTGAGCCAGAGCGCCGCATGGTCGCGCCAGCCGAACAGGCGCTCGCTGGCGGGCAGGGGCGTCAGGGCGGTGTTGCCGCCGCCGGCAAAAGGGGACGTGGCCATGGAGGACTCCGTTCGTCAAGGGCTGGTGAGCTTGCCAGGCGCCCGGGGCAGGTCAGGGCGGGAAGAAAAAAAGCCCGCAGGGCGCGGGCTCGAAGCGGCATGGGGCTGGCGCAACCCGTCAGTCGAAGACCGGCGATTCGACGCCCAGCACCTTGTGCAGCTTGGGGCTGGTGGTGGTGTACTGCAGGTGAATCTTCTTGTCCGGAAAAATGAGCGGTGCCGCGCCGAACGCGGCCAGCGCACATTCATGAAAACCGCTCAAAATCAGCTTTTTCTTGCCCGGGTAGGTGTTGATGTCGCCCACCGCGAAAATGCCCGGCACATTGGTCGAGAACTTTTCGGTGTCCACCTTGATCTGCTTGCGCTCGATGTCCAGGCCCCAATGGGCAATCGGCCCGAGCTTGGGCGACAGGCCAAAGAAAACCAGCATCGCGTCGAGCGGCACCACCCGGGTGATGCCATCGGCACCGGTCACCTTCGCAGCCGTCAGCTGGCCGTCTTTTTCGTCATAGCCGGTCACCTGGCCGACGATGAACTGCATCTCGAACGCATCGCAAAGCTCTTTCATCTTGGCCACGCTGGCTGGCGCGGCCTTGAAGCCGTCGCGGCGGTGAATCAGGATCACGCTTTCAGCCTTGTTCGGACCTTCGGCGACAAAGTTCAGCGCCCAGTCCAGGGCCGAGTCGCCGCCGCCGACGATCACCAGGTTCTTGCCGGCAAAGTCGGCCGGGTTCTTGACCCGGTAGAACAGCTGGCTGTCGTCAAACTTCTCCAGACCCTCGACGCGCAGCAGCTTGGGCTGAAAAGCGCCCACGCCGGCGGCGATGAAAATTGTCTTGGTCAGGAGTTTTGTGCCTTTGGAGGTTTCAACGAGGAAACGGCCGTCGTTCTGCTTTTCGACCACGCTGACTTCCTGGCCATGGTGAAAGGTGGCACCAAAAGGCGCAATCTGCTTGAGCAGGTTGTCGGTCAGTTCCTTGCCAGTGCAAACCGGCACGGCTGGAATGTCGTAGATCGGCTTGTCTGGGTACAGCTCGATGCACTGGCCACCGGGGTAGGCCAGGGAGTCAATGACATGCGCCTTGATCTCCAGCAGGCCGAGCTCGAACACCTGGAACAGGCCCACCGGCCCGGCACCCACGATGACCGCATCGGTTTCAATCGGGCCGTCATGCTGGGCTGCTGTGTTGATCACTTCTTGGTTCAGTTGGGGTTCCATGATTTTTTGGTTTCCGTTTTTTTGAAAAGCGCATCAGGCCGGTTCGGCTCGCCGCGCCCGGGGTGAGTAAGGCGGATCAGCGGCTCAGCGAACCAGCTCGGTCAGCTTGCCAGTCTTGTCTTTCCAGTCATCGGCATCCGGCAGCGCTTCCTTGCGCTTGGTGATGCTTTTCCAGCCGGGTGCGCTGGTCAGGTCGGCATTGATCTTGATGAAATGCAGCTGGTCGGCCGGCAGGTCTTCTTCGGCATAAATGGCATTGACCGGACACTCGGGAATGCACACCGCGCAGTCGATGCATTCGTCCGGGTCGATGACCAGCATGTTCGGGCCTTCCCGGAAACAGTCCACCGGACAAACGTCCACACAGTCGGTGTATTTGCAGCGGATGCAGGGGTCGGAAACGACATGTGTCATGGTGTTATTAACGGATCGGTGAAAACCCTGAATTTTAAAGCAATGCCTGGTTTGTTCCCTTGACCTGACGCATACCGTTGAAATTCGACGGATGTTGCGCTTTGGCTGCCAGGTTGAACTCAGACTGGATGCGACTCAAAACAGGATCAAGGGTTGAGAAATTGAAAATGGTGCCTACAAGACCAGCGCCGCGCCAGACGTCTTGTGCGATGCCGTGTCGACCAGCACCAGCGAGCCCAAAATACGCGAGCGCAGATAGGGCAGCGTCACCAGCGGCTCCTGCAGGCTCAGCTCGACATGGCCGATGGCGTTCGGCGGCAGTTCGCTGGCGTCTTCCTCGGCCAATGTGTTGACATCGAGCTTGTGCACAATGCGCTTGACCTTGGCCTTGACCCAGCGGTGGCCCTGCAGCGCCCAGTAAATGCGGCCGGCCACCAGCGGCTCGTCGTCCATCCAGGCCATGGTGACCGCCACATCGCGCGCCGGCGAGAAGCTGCCGGGCGCCAGCAGCCAGTCGCCGCGCGAGACATCGACCTCGCGGTCGAGCACAATACCGGCACTGTGGCCGGCCTGCACCGACCTGGGCTGGCGCGTGTGGCCCAGAACCTGCGACACGACAGCGGTTTGCCCGCTCGGCAAGATGGTCACGCTCTGGCCGGGCTGCACGCCGCCGGTGGCCACGCGGCCCCAGAAAATGCGCCGCCCCTGGGAGGTGTCGGACGAGGCGGAGAATTTTTCCACCCACTGCACCGGAAAGGCAAACGCCTCGGCGGTCTCTGGTGGCGTGGCGGGCAGCTGCTCCAGCAGTTCGAGCAGCGACGGGCCGGCATAGCCGCACCAGCCCGGATGGGCGTCGACCACGTTAAAGCCGATCAGCGCAGAGATCGGCACCGTGGCGGTGACCGGGATCTTGGCGGCCCCGGCAAATGCCGCCAGCGCCGCGCTGATGTGGGCAAAGGCCAGGCCCGGGTCTTCGACCGCATCGAGCTTGTTGACGGCGAACACGATGGACGGCACGCGCAGCAGGTTGACCAGCAGCGAATGGCGGCGGGTTTGCTGCAGCAGCTCGAGAGACGGGTTTTTCCAGTCGAGCTTGGTGGCGTCGACCAGCACCACGGCAGCGTCGGCGCTGGAGGCCGCCGTGACCATGTTGCGGGTGTATTGCTCGTGGCCGGGCGCGTCGCCAATGATGAACTTGCGGTGCTCGGTGGCGAAGTAGCGGTAGGCCACGTCGATCGTGATGCCCTGCTCGCGCTCGGCAGACAGGCCGTCGGTCAGCAGCGCCAGGTCGGTCACGCCGGCGCGCTGCACGCCCGCCAGGTGGTCTTGCAGCACCGCTTTGGAGTCCACCAGCAATCGGCCGATCAGCGTGCTCTTGCCGTCGTCGACCGAGCCGCAGGTGATGAATTTCAGCGCCGATTTCAAATCGTTTTCGACTTTTTGGCCGGTTGTGCTTGCTGGCTGGGCATTCCCAGCTATCAAATCAATAGTAGTCATCAGAAGTACCCGTCTTTCTTGCGCTTTTCCATCGAAGCGTCGGAGGTTTTGTCGTCCATGCGCGTGGCACCGCGTTCGCTGACATCGGCAGCCAGTGTCTCGATCACGATTTCGGCGGCGGTGGCAGCCGTGCTGTCCACCGGGCAGGTGCAGGTGATGTCGCCGACAGTGCGAAAGCGCACGGTTTTTTCAATGATTTCCTCGCCGTCGCGCGCCGGCGTCAGTTCCGTGACCGGCACCAAGAGGCCCTTGCGCTCGACAATCTTGCGCTGGTGCGCGTAGTACAGCGACGGCAGCGCGATGTGTTCGCGCTCGATGTATTGCCAAACATCCAGCTCGGTCCAGTTGGAGATCGGGAACACGCGAAAGTGCTCGCCGGGCTGCAGCCGGGTGTTGAACAGCGTCCACAGCTCGGGCCGCTGGGCCTTGGGCTGCCACTGGCCGAAGCTGTCGCGGTGCGAAAAAATGCGCTCCTTGGCGCGCGCCTTTTCCTCGTCGCGCCGGGCGCCGCCGATCAGCGCGTCAAAGCGGAATTCGTCAATCGCCTCCAGCAGCGTGACCGACTGGTGCACATTGCGCGACTCGCCCGGATGCGCCAGGCGCACCGTGCCGCGCTGCATCGAATCCTCGACATGGCGAACGATCAGCTCGGCGCCGAGTTCCTTGGCGCGCGAGTCGCGGAAATCGGTGACTTCGTGAAAGTTGTGGCCGGTGTCGATCATCAAGAGCGGAAACGGCAGGCGGCCAATGCCAAAGGCTTTTTCGGCGCACTTGAGCATCACCAGCGAGTCCTTGCCGCCGGAAAACAGCAGCGTCGGGCGCTCGAAGGCGGCGGCGACTTCGCGCAGGATGAAGATGGTTTCTTCTTCCAGCGCATCGAGGTGGGAATTGCTCAGCTTGGCGAGCAGCTGGTCGTCGGTACGGGCGTTCATGCGGGTATTTCTCGGATGGGGATGATGCTGGAGGCATTGGCAAGGCTGGAAAGCGGCTCGAAGGCGGCGGGTTCCTGCGCCTCGTGGGTGCCGTCGGCGGCCACATGCAGGCCGCATTCCTTGGCGCTTTCGTTTTCCCACCACCAGCGGCCGGAGCGGAAATCCTCGCCCAGCGTCACGGCGCGGGTGCAGGGCGCGCAGCCGATGCTGGGGAAGAACTGGTCGTGCAGCGGGTTGTAGGGAATCTCGTTGCTAGAGATGAAGTGCCAGATGTCGCCCTGGGTCCATTCGACCAGCGGGTTGACCTTGGCACGCTCGGCGACGCGGCCGTTGACGGAAATCACTTGCTGCTCGATGTCATGCACCTCGGACCGGGCGGCCGACTGCTCGCGGCGCAGGCCGGTCAGCCAGCCCTTCTTGCCGTCCAGGGCGCGCTCGAGCGGCTCCATCTTGCGGATGTGGCAGCACTGCTTGCGCAGTGCCAGGCTTTTGTACATCGCCTGCGCGCCGTTGGCTTCGACAAAGGCCGAGGCGGCGTCAGCATCGGGGTGGTAGACCTCGACCTTGAACGGATAGCGCGCCTCGATGCGGCCCACCAGCGCCAGGGTTTCGGCATGCAGCATGCCGGTGTCGAGCACGAAAATGCCGGCGCTGGCGCTGTCAAGGCCGGCCTGGTGCATCAGGTGGGTGATGACCATGTCTTCGGCGCCCAGGCTGGACGCCTGCGTCAGCGGAGAATGGTCGGCGGCGGCGCGCTGGATCAGCGCCAGGCTGTGCGTGAGCTTGTAGGCAAAGTCGGGCGACGGCTTGGCGTAAAGGGAAATG
>JACMQR010000389.1 GCA_014376885.1 Polaromonas sp. | reverse complement strand
TTGACCACCGCCCGCGACGCGCCGTTGGCTGCCATCGACCTGGTCAACAACTTTTCGCATTCCAGCTGGGCCGCCAAGCCCTCGTTTCCCGGCCCGGGCGCCTGGCTTCACGGCGGCGCACGGGCGCTGATGCGGCGGATGCAGGCGCGGCAGACGGCGGTCAACCTGTTCGCCCATGACTTCGGCGTTTGCGATGCCTATGCAGGCGGTTTGGAGGCGGCAGTCAGGGTGACGTGCCCGGCCAGCCTGATCCTGGGCGCGCGCGATCAGATGACCTCACCCAAACAGACTGCCGGGTTGCAGTCTGCCCTGAAAGCCCGCGTGTTCAGCCTGCCTGCCGGTCATGCGCTGATGGCGGAAGCGCCGGATCAGGCGCTGCTGGCCCTGCGTCAGGCGATTTCTTCTGCCGCCTTGTCGAACTCGTAGTCCTCGGCCAGCCTCGGCCGCCGGACGGCTTTCACATATTCGCGCGTGAAGCCGGGAAAGATGGCGACGATGCGACCGTTGCCCTCTGTGCCAGCGCGGTACCAGCTGCGGCACTGACTCCAGACCGAGCCGGCCAGCCGCTGCTGCAGGCCCTCGTTGTGCGCCCGCATGACAGCCGGTTTGACGGCGATGAAGCGGTGGCCGCCGGCCCGCACCGCCTGCATGCAGGCGATCGCGTGGTCAGCGGCCGGCTCGATATAGAGCAGGGTCGAGGTGTGGCCGGTGGCGGTGTTCGGGCCGAGCATCAAAAACATGTTCGGGAAGCCCGCCACCGTCGTGCCGTGAAAGGCCTGCGGGCCGTCGACCCAGGCATCAGCCAGCGTCTGGCCGCCGGGGCCGGTGATGGTCAGCGAGGCCAGCAGGTGGACGGTATCAAACCCGGTGGCGCAGACCAACAGGTCAATGTCCCGGTGCTGGCCATCCGCCGTGACGATGCCGGTCGGCGTGATGCGGTCGATCGCATCGGTCACCAGCTCGACGTTCGGCTGGCTCAACGCGGGATAAAAGTCGTTGGAATAGATGATGCGTTTGCAGCCCAGCGGGTAGGTGGGCGTCAGCTTGGCGCGCAGCGAAGGGTCGACCACCTGGCGCGCGCGATGCCGGGCGGCGGTCTTGAGCATCACACGCCGCGCCAGGCTGCCCTCCTCAAAGCCGCGTCGGCCCAGCTCCATCACCCGGCTCAAGCCTGCTCGCACCAACGTTGCGTAGCCCGGCAGGCGCATCAGCGCCCGGTCCAGCGGGCCGTAAAGCCGGTCGGCCCGTGGCAGCACCCAGTTGGCGGTGCGCTGGAACACGTGAAGCCGTGCTGCGTCTCGGGCCAGCGGCGCGATCAGTTGCGAGGCGGTCGAGCCGGTGCCAATGACCGCCACGCGCTGACCCGGCGTGGCCAGCGTGGCGTCCCAGCGGGCCGAGTGCAGGCGGCGGCTGGTGAACCCGTCGAGGCCGGGAATATCGGGCCAGCGCAGTTGGCTCAAGGGGCCGGTCGAGCAGACAAAAAATGGTGCTTGCAGCACATCGCCGCCAGCGGTCTCGAAGTGCCAGAGGCCGTCGTCGAAGCGGGCCGAGGTGAGCGTCGTCGCAAAACGAATCTTGCCCAGCAGCCCATGCTCCTCGGCCAGCCGCCGCATATAGCGCTGGATCTCAGGCGCGGCGGCAAAGCGGCGCGACCACAGCGGGTTCGGTGCGAACGAAAAGCTGTAGACCGGCGCGGGCACATCGACATGAGCACCGGGGTAACGGGTGTCCCACCAGGTGCCGCCCAGGCCGGGCTGCTTCTCGATGATGATGAAGTCGTCGATGCCGGCTTTTTGCAGCTTGATCGCCATGCACAGGCCGGACATGCCGGCACCCAGGATCACCACCTGATGTTCGCCGCCCATCGCCTTCAATTCCTGTACGCCAGGCCGAGGCCAACCTGACCCCCGCCGGGCGTTTGCGTCAGCGGGCTCTGGGCGGCCGGGCCGAGCAGGCGGCTGACACCAGCCGAGCCGAAGGTGACCCAACGACGGCTCAGCTCGTGCGTGAAGCCGATGCCCACATGCACATCGCGCAGGCCGGCCGAAGGCGTGAACGCCGTCAGGCCGCTGGTCAACGCGGCCGCTTGCGTGACACCGAAATAGCTGCGCATGTGCTGGCCATCGGCCGCGCCGATGCCGACACCCGCCGTCCACTCGGTCGTCTCGGAACGGCGCAGACGCCAGCCCAGATCCAGCCCGGCCAGCAGGCCGCCACGGCGGCCCAGCAGGTCCTGCGACAGCGAGC
>JACMQR010000388.1 GCA_014376885.1 Polaromonas sp. | reverse complement strand
TCGGTCAGGAAATGCTGGCCGAAGCGCTTGCGTGGGATGTGCTTCATCAAATGCCACTCCGCATTCGCAAATCCCGCCTAAGCCAGCACCGGCCGCGGAACTGGCTTTGCCAGGCCGCAGGCGGGACGGCCCCCTCGGGGGGCAGCGAACCACACGCAGTGGGGAGCGTGGGGGTCCATTTTTTCATTGGGCAGGTTCGCGGAACTCGACGAATGCCCGTCCGCGAATGTCCTCGGCCCAGCGAACAACGGCTTCGCTCTGCTTTTTCTCGCGCAGCATGCCGCGCACCATCTCGCGCTGGTCACGCGCCGACACCGGCACCTCGCGGCGCTCGAGCACCTGCACCAGGTGCACGCCAAAACGCGACACCAGGGGGTCCGAGACCTGATTGGGTGCCAGCGCGTCCATCACCTTGTCGAATTCCGGCACGAACGCGCCGGCTGGCGCCCAGCCCAGGTCGCCGCCGGCCTTGGCCGAGGCGTCCTGGCTGTTTTCCCGCGCCAGTGCCGCAAAATCGGCCTGGCCGGAGGCTATGCGTTTTTTGAAGCCGGCGAGTTTTTCCACCGCCGCCGCTTCGCTGAGTTGGGGCGTCAGGCGCAGCAGGATGTGGCGCGCGCGGGTTTGCGTGACCACCGCGTCCGGCAGGCCGGCGCCCGCCTGGCGCTTTTCCAGCACCTTGAGGATGTGAAAGCCGGCGCCGCTGCGCACCGGCCCGGCCAGGCCACCGGCGCGAATGTTTTGCGTGGCCTCGACAAACAGCGGCGGATAGCGGTCGGCGCTGCGCAGGCCCATCTGACCGCCGTTGCCCCGCGTGGCCGACGCGGACACCTCGGCGGCCAGCGCCGCAAAATCGCCGCCGGCACGCAGCCGCTCGAGCACCTGCTGGGCCCGGGCCTGCAGGCTGGCAACCTGCTCCGGCGTGGCGTTTTCGGGCACCGCGACCAGAATTTCGGCCAGATTGAGCGCTGTGGCTGCTGCGCCAGATGCGCCCGGACGGCCTTGCGGGTCGCGCAGGTAGGCGTCGATCTCGGCGTCGCTGACCTCGGCCTTGGACTCGACCTCGCGCTGGCGCAGGCGGCTGACAAGCAGCTCGTCGCGGATCTCGGCGCGGAACTGGGCATAGTCCACGCCGTCAGCGCTCAGGCGGCGGCGCAGTTCATCGACCGTGACCTGATTCTGGCGGGCCACGCCCTGGACAGCGGCCTCGAGCGCGTTGTCGTCGACCTTCAGGTTCGACGCCTTGGCGGCCTGAAGCTGCGCCTTGTCGCTGACCATGCGCTCGATCAGCTGCGCCAGCAGTTCGCTGCGCGGCGGCAGGGCGCCGCCTTGCTGCTGGAGCAGTTGCTCGGTGCGCTGCAGCTTGGCGCGCACCTCGTGGTTGGTGATCGGCTCGGAATTGACGACCACGACAATGAAATCCGCCGGGCGCTGAGCGCCGGCGCGCGGTGCGCTGCTGGCCGCCGGCGGGGCCGGCATCACCAGGCGCGGCGCGGCCGAAGGACTGGCAGTCTGGGCCTGCGCGGCCCCCAGCGGCAGCGCCAGCACAAGCGCCAGCACGGCAGCCAATGGCCGGATGGTGGGGAAACGGTGTTTAGTCATAGGTGGTGAAGCGGCTGGGAGGGCTGATTTTGTCACGCAGGAACTGGTAGCGCGGCACGTTGCTTTTAAGCGTTTCCAGCGGGTTGGCGCCGATGCGCGAAAAACCCACCATTTCAAGCTGGAACAAGATGCGGGTATTCGACGCCGCGGTGCTGTTTTGCGAGCGCTGCAGCACCACACGGCCAATCCAGCAGCAGCCGTCGTATTCGATGCCCAGCACCGCGTCGACGAGCTTTTTCTCCAGCGTGCTGTAGTTCAGCCGGCCGACGCTGTAGTAGCGCCCGCCCCCCTGGCCGCGGCCGGCGCCCAGGTCCTGCCCCTTGTCGCCCCACAGGTCGTTGATCGGCCACTGCCAGCCAACGTCGACCTGCTCGCTGATGTTGCGCTGGCGGCGCAAGGCGGCGCTGACGGTGCGGTAGTTGCCCGGGTTGTAGCGCACGCCGACCGAGGCCAGCTCGGACTGGCTGATCTTCGGGTTGTACTGCACGGTGCTGTCAAAGGTCCACTGCGGCACCCAGTTGATGGACGCGCCGACCAGCAGGTCGCTGACCCGGTCGGTCACCGGCAGCGCGCCCGGCGCTGGCGTGGTGCCAAGGGCCGGCAGGCTGACGCGCTGGTCGTCAAAGCGCAAGCGCTGGGCCACGCCCAGGCGCACTGCCTCGACGCCGGTGGCCGGGTCGAGCAGGCGCGAGGTCAGGCCCAGGGTCAGCAAATTGGCATCCGAAATGCGGTCGTTGCCGACAAACGCGTTTTCGGTGAACACGGTGGCAAAGTTGAAGCTGTTGGCGCCCGAGTCGTAATTGGGCAAAAAGCTCTGCTCGCGAAACGGCGTGCGCACATAAAAGGCACGCGGCTCCAGCGTCTGGGTAAAGCTGCGGCCAAAGTAGCTGGCGTCGCGCTCGAAGGTCAGGCCGCTGTCCAGGCTGAAGGTCGGCACGACCCGCGAGGCCGAGGTGGCGCCGTTGGCCAGCGGCGAATCGAACTGGTAGCTGCTGGCGTGCAGCTGCACCTTGGGCGTGACATAGCCCCAGGGCGCCAGGAACGGCCGGCTGACTTGCAGCCGGGTAAAGGCCCGGCTGCCGTTGGGCTGCTTCGTCAGGCTCGGGTCGGCCGAAAAGCGGGTGAAATCGGCCTGGGCCGACCAGTCGAAACCCTCGCCCCGGCCCAGCAGGGGCGCGTCAAACCGGGTGTAGGCGGCGCTCAGCTGCGGCAGCCGGTCATAGGGCGGGATGATCGGCGAGTTGATGTCCTGCAGCGTCTGCCACTTGAGCGCGCGCACGGCCGACGAGAAAAACCCCTGGCCCCAGCTGAGCGAGGCGTCCTGCGCCAGCAGGCGCTGCGTGACCTGGCCGGTGTTGAGCGGAAAGTCGCGCCAGTAGTCGTTGTCGCTGACCCGACTGAGGTTCAGGCCCAGCCCGAGCGCGCCGATGGCCGGCACGCCGGTGTCGATCGCACCGGTGTGCTGCAGCGCATACGACCAGCGGTCGCGGCCGCGCAACCGGTCGCCCGGCAGCACGCTGGCGCTCACCTGGCCCCGGTAGGCCGGCTCGAGGTAGCGAAATTCGCCGGCCAGGTCAACGCCGCGCTTGGTCATGACAGCCGGCGAGAAGGTCGCGTCCCGGTTCGGCGCAATGTCGAAATAATACGGCTGGCGAACCTCAAAACCGTTCAACGAGCCCAGGCCCAGGGTGGGCGGCAGCAAGCCCGATTTTCGTTTGTCGCTTAGCGGAAAGCTGACCTTCGGAAAAGCCAGGATCGGCACATCCTTGAAGCGCAGCACCGCGCCACTGGCCACGCCGACCTCCCGGTCCAAATCGAAATCCACCCGACTGGCGGTCAGCTGCCAGGCGGGCTTCCAGCTGGCCTCGTCGTTTCTTTCGCAGGTGGTGTAGGTGGCTTGGCGCGCGGTGAAGTGCTTGTCGTCGATGAAGTCGACCCGCTCGGCCTGCCCGTTGCCACCGTTTTGCAGGAACCGGTAGCGCGGCGTGGTGAAAAAGCCTTCGAAACGGTCTATCTTGAGCTGCAGCTCGGGGCCTTCAAAGCGGTTGCCGGCGTTGTTGATGCGCACGTTGCCGGTGCTTTTGAGCTGGTCGTC
>JACMQR010000387.1 GCA_014376885.1 Polaromonas sp. | reverse complement strand
CAGACCCAGCGCTCGCTGGTCAACTTCAATATTTCCGGCGAGCGCCAGCCGCCGGAACTGATCCGCGCACTGGCGCAGATCAAACGCTCGTCGGCAGTGGTCAACAACCTGCTCGGCCTGATTGCGCAGGACAAGGCCGCCGCGATCATCGCCGCGGCCGACGAGGTGATCGCCGGCAGGCATCCGGACGAATTTCCGCTGGTGGTGTGGCAGACCGGCTCCGGCACCCAGACCAACATGAACGTCAACGAGGTGCTGGCCAACCGCGCCAGCGAGCTACTGGGCGGCCAGCGTGGCGAAGGCCGGCTGGTCCATCCCAACGACGACGTCAACAAGAGCCAGTCGTCCAACGACGTGTTTCCCACGGCGATGCACATGGCGGCGGTCGAAGGCCTGATGCGCAGGCTGACGCCGGCGCTGATGAAGCTGCGCACCACGCTTGACGCCAAGGCGCAAGCGTTCAAGGACATCGTCAAGATCGGCCGCACCCACCTGCAGGACGCCACGCCGCTGACGCTGGGCCAGGAGTTCTCGGGCTACGCGGCGCAGCTGCAGCAATGCGACCGCCACCTGCACGGCGCGCTGCCGCACCTGTGCGAGCTCGCTCTGGGCGGCACGGCGGTGGGCACCGGGTTGAACGCGCCGAAGGGCTACGCAGAGAACGTGGCGGCGGAGCTCGCGCGCCTGACCGGCCTGCCTTTCGTCAGCGCGCCGAACAAGTTCGAGGTGATGGCGGCGTGCGACGCGCTGGTCCATGCCCACGGAGCGCTCAAGACGCTGGCCGCCAGCATGATGAAGATCGCCAATGACGTGCGCTGGCTGGCCAGCGGCCCGCGCAGCGGCATCGGGGAGATCAGCATTCCCGAGAACGAGCCGGGCTCGTCGATCATGCCGGGCAAGGTCAACCCGACCCAGAGCGAGGCGGTGACCATGCTGTGCTGCCAGGTGTTCGGCAACGACGTCGCCGTCAACATCGGCGGCGCCTCGGGCAACTTCGAGCTCAACGTGTTCCGGCCGATGGTCGCCCACAACTTCCTGCAAAGCGTGCGGCTGCTGGCCGATGGCATGGTGAGCTTCAACGACCACTGCGCCGTGGGCATTGAGCCCAACCGCGAGCGCATCGCCGAGCTGGTCGGCCGCTCGCTGATGCTGGTGACGGCGCTCAATCCGCACATCGGCTACGACAAGGCCGCCTTCATCGCCAAGAAGGCGCACAAGGAAGGCAGCAGCCTGCGCGAAGCCGCCGTGGCTTCGGGCCATGTGACGGCTGAGGAGTTCGACGCCTGGGTAGTGCCGCAGAACATGGTGTGAATAAAAAACGCTACATGCTATTGTTTAGATAGCTGAAAGCGCTAGTCTTGTCTGCGCAAAAGGCCTTTTTTGTCAGTGTTTTTGCGCCGCGATGCCGGACATGATCTTGTCGGTGTACGCGATGGCCATCGCCGACAGCAGGAAGGCAATGTGAATCACCGTCTGCGCGATCAGCACCCGGTCCGTGTAGTTGTCGGCGTTGATGAAGGTCTTGAGCAGATGGATCGAGCTGATGCCGATGATGGCCGTGGCCAGCTTGACCTTGAGCACCGACGCATTCACATGGCTGAGCCATTCGGGCTGGTCGGGGTGGCCTTCCAAGTCCATGCGGCTGACAAAGGTTTCATAACCGCCCACGATCACCATGATCAAGAGGTTGGAAATCATGACCACGTCAATCAGCGCCAGCACGACCAGCATGATGACGGTTTCGTTCAGCGTGGTGATAGGCACGGTGGTCTTGTAGCCGATGCTCGTGATGAGCGACTGCAATGCCGCCTGGCTGCCGAACACGGCTTCAATCAGGTGCAGCAACTCCACCAGGAAGTGAAAGACATAAACCCCCTGGGCCGCGATCAGCCCCAGATAAAGCGGCACCTGCAGCCAGCGGCTGGCAAAGATCAGGCTGGGCAAGGGTCGTAGCGGCGTGAGTTTTGGAGGAGTGGGTTGGGACATGGGGCAAACCGTTACTAGGGCTGGGAATTGTAGGGCGCGCCGGACTCCGGCCGAATCACATGGATTAAGGCGCAAGCCCGTCAGTGGCCTGTAAGTGCAAAGGTCGAAAGTACGCTCGATTCAATGACCCAAGGAGACATGATTAATGAGCACCCCTGACAATTCCATCCAGTCCACATTGGTTGAAAATCGCGTGTTTCCACCCAGTGCTGCCACCGTGCAGTCGGCCCGAATTTCCGGCATGGAGGGCTACAACGCCTTGTGCGCTGAAGCAGAAAATGATTTCGAAGGCTTCTGGGCTCGGCTGGCGCGTGAAAACCTTAGCTGGAACAAGCCATTTACCCAGGTGCTGGATGAGTCCAATGCCCCGTTCTACCAGTGGTTTGCCGATGGCGAGTTGAATGCCTCCTACAACTGTCTGGACCGCCACCTGGGCACACCGACAGAAGACAAGAAAGCCATCATTTTCGAAAGCGATGACGGCAAGGTCACCAACGTCACCTACAAGGAACTGCACGCAAAAGTCAGCCAGTTCGCCAGCGCGCTGAAGGAAATGGGCGTGCAAAAGGGCGACCGCGTCGTCATCTACATGCCGATGACGGTCGAAGGCATCGTCGCCATGCAGGCCTGCGCCCGCATCGGCGCCACGCATTCGGTGGTGTTCGGCGGCTTTTCGGCCAAGAGCCTGCAAGACCGCATCCAGGACGCCGGTGCCGTTGCGGTCATCACCGCAAACTTCCAGCTGCGTGGCGGCAAGGAGTTGCCGCTCAAGGCCATCGTGGACGAAGGCATCGCCATGGGCGGCTGCGAGTCAATCAAGAATGTGATCGTGTACCAGCGCACCTTGAGTGCCTGCAACATGGTCGAAGGCCGTGACAGCCTGATGCACGAAGTCACCGCCAAGGCCAACCCGGTGTGCGAGCCTGAATTCGTCGGCGCCGAGCATCCGCTGTTTGTTCTCTACACCTCCGGCTCCACCGGCAAACCCAAGGGCGTGCAGCACAGCACAGGCGGTTAATTGCTCTGGGCCAAGCTGACGATGGACTGGACGTTCGACCTGCAGCCCTCCGATGTGTTCTGGTGCACCGCCGACATTGGCTGGATCACCGGCCACACCTACATCACCTACGGCCCGCTAGCCGCCGGTGCGACCCAAGTCATCTTCGAAGGCATTCCGACCTACCCGAACGCCGGCCGCTTCTGGCAGATGAT
>JACMQR010000386.1 GCA_014376885.1 Polaromonas sp. | reverse complement strand
CGGGCCACTTCCAGCGCCAGCTCGGCAGTAGAAATATCAACGCCCATTCCGCCAACGATGATCGGTACCAGTTCCTTTTTGCCGAATTTCAGGCGGAAATCATCAACTCTTTTCATCGGTATCCTTGTCGCGGTGGGTTAAAGGCAAACGGCGGCACTTCAACATGTTTCTCCCGGCCTGTCGCCCTGGAGCGGTTTACTGACCTGAAACCATGATGTTAATGCCTTCGCCAGCCCATCCCCGGCCCGGCCGGGAGTAAACGTTTTGCCGATCAGGATATGGACCAGCAATTGTCCTGTTTGCCATCCCGCCGCCCAGGCAGGGCAGGCGGGGCAGGCTGGCACGATCCCACTGGGCTTTGCATAATGGGCACTCAAGCGGGTTTTCCGTTGTCCACCCATGGCCGGTGTGTCGGCCAGCTTTCAGGAGAATCGTTCATGGCCCTGTTTCCCATTGCCGTTGTCGTTGGCAGTTTTCGCAAGGACTCGTTCAATGCGTCCCTTGCCGCAGCGCTGGAAAAGCTGTTTCCAGCGGATTTCAGTTTTATTCAAGTGCGCATCGACGACTTGCCGCTGTACAACCAGGATGACGACGCCAACCCGTGCGCCCAGGTCAGGCGGCTCAAGGCCGAGATCGTGGGTGCCAAAGGCGTGCTGTTTTTCACGCCCGAATACAACCGGTCGATTCCGGGCGTGCTGAAAAACGCGCTGGACCATGCCTCGCGCCCGTACGGCCAAAGCGTGTGGAACGGCAAGCCGGCCGGGGTGCTGGGCGTGTCGGTCAGCCCGGTTGGCACAGCCACGGCGCAGCAGCACCTGCGCAACATCCTGGCCTACCTGAACATGCCCACCCTGGGCCAGCCCGAAGTCTTCATCCACCACAAGGACGGGCTGTATGACGCGCATGGCAATATCGGCGATGCCAGCCAGAAATTCCTGCAAGGCTGGGTCGATGCGTATGTGGCCTGGGTCAAAAAGCATGCCTGAGGCGTGGGCTGGCACGCCGGCAAAAAACCGCAGCCAGCTGCCGCGCAGCCGACAATTTCAAGAAAAAAATGGCCATGGCGCTTGCTCCATAAGCGTTTCTAGCTATCCCTAGCATAGCAAGCCATGGGTGTTGACGGGCTGCCTGCTTGCCCGCCCGGCGGATTTGATATTCTTTTAACTCAATAAATTAAAAGCTATATATTCTTTTGAGATGGAAGCTTTTGTCTTCACAATCCTCGGTTTCGTTCACGATTTCATTCAAACAGCTTTCATTCAGGAGTTTTTTATGGGCACCCTGCGACTTGGCGACACGGCTCCGGACTTCACCCAGGACTCGACCGACGGACCCATTGCGTTTCACCAGTGGGCTGGCGACGCGTGGGTCGTGCTGTTTTCGCACCCCGCCGACTTCACGCCGGTCTGCACCACCGAGCTGGGCAAGACAGCCGCGCTGAGCGGCGAATTCGCCCGGCGCAATGTCAAGCCGATCGCCATCAGCGTCGATCCGCTGGACAAGCATGGCCAGTGGGTGAGCGACATCAACGAAACCCAGCGCACCACGGTGAATTTTCCGATCCTGGCCGATGCCGACCGGACCGTGGCCAACCTGTACGACATGATTCACCCGAACGCCTCGGCGACTGCCACGGTGCGCAGCGTGTTCATCATCGACCCGAAAAAAGTCATCCGCACCACCTTCACCTACCCGGCCAGCACGGGCCGAAATTTTGACGAAATCCTGCGCGTCATCGACTCCTTGCAGCTGACCGACAGCCACAAGGTGGCCACGCCGGCGAACTGGAAAGACGGCGACGACGTGGTGATCGTGCCCAGCATTCAAGACCCGGCCGAACTGGCGCAGCGCTTTCCCAAGGGCTTCACGGCGCTGCGTCCTTACCTGCGCATGACGCCGCAGCCGAACAAGTAAGCCGCTGGCCGTTACGCTTGTTGACCTTTCCCTTTTTGCATTCCGGAATCCGCATGACCTCTAAATTCAAGTTCGTCCTGGCCACGTTGGCCCTGGCTGCCAGTACCCTCGCCGCCAGCCAGACCCTGCTCAACGGCTCGTACGACGTGGCGCGCGAGTTCTACAAGGACTACAACGCCGCCTTCATTGCCCACTACAAGAAAACCACCGGCAAGGACGTGAAGATCGACCAGTCGCATGCCGGCTCCAGTGCCGTCGCCCGTTCGGTGGCCGACGGCCTGGACGCCGATGTGGTGACCATGAACACCTCGACCGATGTCGAATTTCTGGCGAACGCCGGCGTGGTCGCCAAGGACTGGGCCAAGCGCTTTCCGGGCAATGCCTCGCCGACCACCTCGACCATGTTGTTTCTGGTGCGCAACGGCAACCCCAAGGGCATCAAGGACTGGGACGACCTGACCAAGCCGGGCATCCAGGTGATCGTGGTCAACCCCAAGACCGGCGGCAACGGCCGCTACACCTACCTGGCCGCCTGGGGTTATGCCAAGAAAAAGGGCGCGACCGATGTTCAAGCCGCCGAGTTTGTCGGCAAGCTGTACAAGAACGTGCCGGTGCTGGGCAAGGGCGGGCGCGACGCGACCACGGCCTTCTTGCAGCGCGGCCTGGGCGACGTGCTGGTGACCTTCGAGTCCGAGGTGGTGTCGGTGAACAAGGAGTTCGGCGAAGGCAAGGTCGATGCGGTGTACCCGTCCATCAGCATCCTGGCCGAAAACCCGGTCGCGGTGGTCGAGCGCACCGTGGCCAAAAAAGGCACGGCCGAGCTGGCCAAGGCCTATTTGACCTACCTGTACTCGGACGAGGGTCAGGAAATTGCCGCCAAACACGCCATGCGTCCGTATTCGCAGGCCATCCTGAAGAAAAACGCGGCGGTCTTCAAGCCGATCCAGCTGTTCACCGTGCAGGAGATGTTCGGCTCGCTGAGCGAAGCGCAAAAAATCCACTTCAATGACGGCGGCCAGTTCGACAAGCTCTACACCGTCCGGTAAGCATGAGTGCATTGACCTCCGGGGCGCCACCTGCCGGGGTGGCGCCTGCCGACCGCGCCAGCCCGAAAAGAGCCCCCCAGCGCGTGCTGCCGGGCTTCAAGCTGACGCTGGGCTACACGGTGCTCTACCTCAGCCTGATCGTGCTGATCCCGATCACCGCGCTGTTCTTCAAGACCTTCACCCTGAGCTGGGAACAATTTGTGTTTGCCGTCACATCGCCGCGCGTCATGGCCTCGTACCGGCTGACGTTCGGTGCTTCCTTGATTGCCGCGCTGGTCAACCTGGTGTTCGGCCTGCTGCTGGCCTGGGTGCTGGTGCGCTACAAGTTTCCAGGCAAGAAGATCGTCGATGCGCTGGTCGACCTGCCGTTTGCGCTGCCGACAGCGGTGGCCGGTATTTCGTTGACCGCCTTGCTGGCCGGCAACGGCTGGCTGGGCCAGTACCTGGAGCCGATGGGCATCAAGCTGGCTTTCACACCGGCCGGCGTGGTGATTGCCTTGATTTTTGTCGGCATGCCGTTTGTCGTGCGCACTGTGCAGCCGGTGCTGGAAGACTTTGAAAAAGAGCTGGAAGAAGCCGCCACCGCCCTGGGCGCCAACCGGTTGCAGATTTTCACCAAGGTAATCTTCCCGCACATCGCCCCGGCCCTGCTGACCGGCTTTGCGATGGCCTTTGCCCGGGCCATTGGCGAATATGGCTCGGTCATCTTTATTGCTGGCAACATGCCGATGATCTCCGAGATCACGCCGCTGATCATCATCGGCAAGCTCGAGCAGTACGATTACGCCGGTGCGACGGCCGTGGCGGTGGTGATGCTGGTCATCTCGTTCATCTTGCTGCTGGTCATCAACGGGCTGCAGACCTGGCAGCGCAAGAGCACGGGAGCCGCGTCATGAGCAACTCGCCCCTGCGTCCCGCAGGCCGCGCCAGGGCCGGAACCACCGAATCGCCCTGGGTGCGCTACACGCTGATCACTGTCGCGCTGGGGTTCGTGCTGCTGTTTTTGATATTGCCGCTGGCGGCGGTGTTCACCGAGGCGCTGCGCAAGGGCTTTGGCGCTTACCTGGCGGCGTTGCAGGAGCCCGACGCCTGGTCGGCCATCCAGCTCACCTTGATTGCCGCCGCCATTTCGGTGCCGCTGAACCTGGTGTTCGGCGTGGCGGCGGCCTGGGCGATTGCCAAGTACGAGTTCCGCGGCAAGTCGTTCCTGACAACGCTGGTCGATCTGCCGTTTTCGGTGTCGCCGGTGGTGGCCGGCCTGATGTACGTGCTGCTGTTTGGCGCGCAGGGCTGGTTCGGGCCGTGGCTGCAGGCGCATGACATCAAGATCATCTTTGCCGTGCCGGGCATTGTGCTGGCCACCGTGTTTGTCACCTTTCCGTTCATCGCCCGCGAGCTGATTCCGCTGATGCAGGCGCAGGGCAACGACGAGGAGCAGGCGGCCATTGTGCTGGGCGCGACCGGCTGGCAGACCTTTTGGCGCGTCACGCTGCCCAACATCAAGTGGGGGCTGATCTATGGCGTGATTTTGTGCAACGCGCGCGCCATGGGCGAGTTTGGCGCGGTGTCGGTGGTGTCGGGCCACATCCGCGGGCAGACCAACACGCTGCCGCTGCATGTGGAAATCCTGTACAACGAGTACCAGTCGGTCGCCGCGTTTGCCGTGGCGTCGCTGCTGGCCATCCTGGCGCTGGTCACGCTGGCCATCAAGTCGGTGGCCGAATGGCGCCATGAAGCCGAACTGAAAGCGGCGGCTGACTTGCCGCCTGAGCGGCCGCAAGCGCTTGGCGCCGTTCGCTGAAAACACGCAGGAAAAACAAACACCATGGGTATTGAAATTCGCAATGTCAGCAAGCAGTTCGGCAACTTTCAGGCGCTGGGCGACGTCAGCCTGGACATCGGGGCGGGCGAACTGGTCGCCTTGCTTGGCCCGTCGGGCTGCGGCAAGACGACGCTGCTGCGCATCATCGCCGGGCTGGAAACACCCGACCAGGGCAGCATTTTGTTCAGTGGCGCGGACACCACCGATGTGCATGTGCGCGAGCGTGGCGTCGGCTTCGTGTTCCAGCATTACGCGCTGTTCCGGCACATGACGGTGTTTGAAAACGTTGCCTTCGGCCTGCGCGTCAAGCCGCGTGCTGTGCGGCCCAGCGAGGCGCAGATCAGGGAAAAAGTCCATTCGCTGCTCGGCCTGGTGCAGCTCGACTGGCTGGCCGACCGCTTTCCGTCGCAGCTCTCGGGCGGCCAGCGCCAGCGCAT
>JACMQR010000071.1 GCA_014376885.1 Polaromonas sp. | reverse complement strand
GCCCGGCGGCCTGGCTCCCTGCTGCTGACGCGCGGCGAATCAGCGCATGCCAAAGCCGCCGCCGCCCGGCGTGTGGATCTCGAACACATCGCCCGGCTGCAGGTCGGCCTGGCCGATGTGCGCCAGCACTTCAACACGACCATCGGCGCGCACGACCCGGTTGAGGCCGACCTGGCCGGCCATGCCGCCAGCCATGCCAAACGCGCCGTGCTGGCGCCCGTTGGACAAAATGCCGGCGGTCATCGGCTCCAGGAATTTGATCCGCCGCACGCCGCCGTTGCCGCCCTGCCACTGGCCGGCGCCGCCCGAGCCGGCGCGGATTTCATAGCTCTCCAGCCGCACCGGAAAGCGAAACTCCAGCACCTCCGGGTCGGTCAGGCGCGAATTGGTCATGTGGGTCTGCACCACGCTGACGCCGTCAAAGCCCGCGCCCGCGCCGCTGCCGCCGGCGATGGTTTCGTAGTACTGGTGGCGCGCGTTGCCGAAAGTGAAGTTGTTCATGGTGCACTGGCCGGCGGCCATGATGCCGAGCGCGCCATCCAGCGCGTTGGTGATGCAGGTCGAGGTTTCCACATTGCCGGCGACGACCGATGCGGGCGGGTTCGGGTTGAGCATCGAGCCGGCGGGAATGGTCACCTTGAGCGGCTTCAGGCAGCCCGCATTGAGCGGAATGTCGTCATCGACCAGCGTACGAAACACATACAGCACCGCGGCCATGCAGACCGCCGTGGGCGCGTTGAAGTTGTTCGCCTGCTGCCCGGACGAGCCGGTGAAGTCGATCTCGGCGCTGCGGCTTGCCGTGTCCACGCGAATCGCCACGCTGATCTGCGCGCCGTTGTCCAGCGGCAGGGTAAAGGCGCCGTCTTTCAGGCGCGTGATGACGCGGCGCACGCACTCCTCGGCGTTGTCCTGCACATGGCGCATGTAGGCCAGCACCACCGCCAGGCCGAACTGGGCGACCATCCGGCGCAGCTCCTGCACGCCTTTTTCATTGGCAGCGATCTGCGCCTTCAGGTCGGCCAGGTTCTGCTGCGGGTTGCGGCAAGGGTAAGGGCCGCTTTCCAGCAAGGCCAGCAACTCGGCTTCGCGCAACACGCCGCGCTCGACCAGCAGTAAGTTGTCGATCTGCACGCCTTCTTGCTCGATGCGCGTGGAAAACGGCGGCATCGAGCCCGGCGTGATGCCGCCGATGTCGGCATGGTGGCCCCGGCTGCCGACATAGAACGTCGGCTCCTGGGAGTCGTCCAGGTAGACCGGCGTGATGACGGTGATGTCGGGCAGGTGCGTGCCGCCGTGGTAGGGGTCGTTCAGCGCATACACATCGCCCGGCCGCATGCGCCCGGCGTTCTCGCGGATCACCACCCGGATGCTTTCGCCCATCGAGCCCAGGTGCACCGGCATGTGCGGCGCGTTGGCGATCAGGTTGCCAGCGGTGTCGAACAGCGCGCAGCTGAAGTCCAGCCGCTCCTTGATGTTGACCGAGTAGGCGGTGTTTTGCAGCTGCAGGCCCATCTGCTCGGCAATGTTCATGAACAGGTTGTTGAACACTTCGAGCAG
>JACMQR010000385.1 GCA_014376885.1 Polaromonas sp. | reverse complement strand
CTGCCCGACCAGTTCATCGACCTGACAAAGCGCCGCGACAGCACGTTTTTCGGGGGCGGCGCGGTCGCCCATGTGTCGATGGCCCAGCCGGTTTGCGCGGCAGTGGCCGGCGCGCTGGCCCGGGCGGCGCGCCGGGTGCTGGCTGACGAGGCGCCGGGCCACGGCGCAACGCTGCATGAGGCCGGCACCTATGTGTGTATCGAGGGGCCGCAGTTTTCCAGCCAGGCCGAATCCCACTGGTTCCGCAGCATGGGTGCCAGCGTGATCGGCATGACCAACATGCCCGAAGCCAAGCTGGCCAGAGAGGCGCAGATGGCCTACGCCACCCTGGCGCTGGTCACCGATTTCGACTGCTGGCATCCGCGCGAGGCGCATGTCAGCGCCGACCTGGCCATGGCCAACCTGTTCAAGAACGCCGCCCGGGCGCAGCAGGTGGCCGGCGAATGCATTCGCCTGCTGGGCGCCGAGCAACCCGCCAGCGACGCCCACAGCGCCCTGAAAAACGCCCTGGTCACCCAGCCGGAGGCGATGGCGCCCGAGGTGCGCGCGCGGCTGGCCGCGCTGCTCGGCTGAACTTTTTCAAGCTGCCCCTACCCTATACCCTATGCACGCAACGCTTCCCCTGCTGAAAAAAATTCGCTTTCCGGCCCTGCGCCGGGCCCGCTTGGCAACCCTGCAGGTCAACCTGGGCTACCGCTGCAACCAGAGCTGCCTGCACTGCCATGTCAACGCCGGGCCGCACCGCACCGAGATGATGGACGCCGCCACCCTGGGCCTGATCCCGCAGGTGCTGGCCGCGAGAGGCTTGGACACGCTGGACCTGACCGGCGGCGCGCCCGAGCTGCATGACGGCTTTCGCAGCCTGGTGCAAGCCGCCCGAGCGCAGGGCGTGCGGGTGATTGACCGTTGCAACCTGACCATCCTGTTCGAGCCGGGGCAGCAAGGGCTGGCGGCCTTCCTGGCCGCCCAGCAGGTCGAGATCGTCGCCTCACTGCCCTGCTACTCCAGCGCCAATGTGGACCGGCAGCGCGGCGACGGCGTGTTCGACCTGAGCATTGCCGCGCTCAGGCAGCTCAATGCCCTGGGCTATGGTCAGGCCGGCTCGGGCCTGCTGCTCAACCTGGTCTACAACCCGCAAGGCGCCGCCTTGCCGCCCGACCAGCAGGCATTGCAGGCCGACTACAAGCGCGAGCTGCTTGCCCATTTCGGCATCGTGTTCAACGATTTGTTTGCACTGGCCAACATGCCGATCCAGCGCTTTGGCTCGACCCTGGTGTCCAAGGGCACGTTTGCCAGCTACATGGCGCTGCTGCAAAGCAGCCACCAGCCAGGCAACCTGCCGGGCGTGATGTGCCGCAGCACGGTGAGCGTGGACTGGCAAGGCTGGCTGTCGGACTGCGACTTCAACCAGCAGCTCGGCCTGGGGCTGGGCACGTCGGGCGTGCAGCGCCACCTGCGCGACCTGCTCAAGGCCGATCTGCAAGACCAGCCGATCCACGTGGCCGGCCACTGCTTTGGCTGCACCGCCGGCCAGGGCAGCAGCTGCGGCGGCGCGCTGGAGGCTTGAAAGCAGCCGTGGCATTTTTCCGTCTTTCGGTGGTCATGCCGGTGCTCAACGAAGCCGCCTGCATCGAGGCGGCCCTGCAGGCGCTGGCGCCGCTGGCGGCACGTGGCGCGCAAATCGTGGTGGCCGACGGCGCCAGCCAGGATGCCAGCGCTGAGCTGGCCCGGGCAGCGGGCGCGCAGGTGGTGCAGGCGCCGCGCGGGCGGGCGCTGCAGATGAACGCCGGCGCGCACCACGCCACCGGCTGCATCCTTTTGTTCCTGCATGCCGACACCCGGCTGCCGCCAAATGCCGACCAGCTGATCGCGCAGGCGCTGGCCAGCGGTGTACAGGTCTGGGGCCGGTTCGATGTGCAGATCAGCGGCCAGCCGCGCCTGCTGCGGGTGATTGCCGCCTGCATGAACCGGCGCTCGTGCTGGACCGGCATTGCCACCGGCGACCAGGCGATGTTCATGACGCGCGCGGCGTTTGACGCGGTCGGCGGCTTTGCCGACCAGCCGCTGATGGAAGACATCGACCTGTCGGCCCGGCTGCGCCGGCTGTCGCGCCCGGCCTGCCTGCGCGCGCCGGTCATCACCTCGGGCCGGCGCTGGGAGTCGCGCGGCGTGTGGCGCACGGTGCTGCTGATGTGGCGGCTGCGCCTGGCTTACTGGCGCGGCGCGGCGCCCGAGCGGCTTGCGGCGCTTTACCATTGATGCCACTGATGCCATTGATGTCGCTGAGGGTGGCAACCGGCCAGCCCCGTCTGGTGATTTTTGCCAAGGCACCGCTGCCCGGCCAGGCCAAGACCCGGCTGATCCCGGCCCTGGGCGCCGCCGGCGCGGCCGCG
>JACMQR010000384.1 GCA_014376885.1 Polaromonas sp. | reverse complement strand
CACCGCGTTTTTGCGGCGCAGCGGCGACGAATCTGCCCAGGGCTGGTTCGAAATCGACTCGACCAGCGTGGACGAGCCCGGCCGCGTCGAGGCGCATGTCAACCCCTACCTGATGATTTCCGACCAGGCCAGGGAGCAGGGCGCCACCTGCGCCCGCGAGGACGAAGCCGCTGCCGTGGCGCAACAAGCCGAAACCGCCGGCTCGCCCGCTGTGGCCAAGCCCCTGTCCGCCGTCCAGGCCAACCCGGCCATCAAGCCGCTGACCTTCGTGCGCAACCCCAGCCTGCCGTCGATGCAGGGCAAGATCCGCGTGCCGCCGCGCGACCGCTCGGTGATTCGCCTGCCGTCTTACGAGCAGGTCAAAAGCGACGCCGTGCTGTATGCCCATGCCAGCCGGGTGCTGCACCTGGAAACCAACCCCGGCAATGCACGCGCGCTGGTGCAGGCCCACGGCGAAGGCGCCACCGCCCGCGACGTCTGGATCAACCCGCCGCCCATCCCGCTGACCACCGCCGAGATGGACCATGTGTTCGACCTGCCGTACGCGCGCTCGCCGCATCCGAACTACGCCGACGACAACGGCAGCCACGACCATGCCACCAAGATCCCGGCTTGGGAGATGATCCGCTTCAGCGTCAACATCATGCGCGGCTGCTTTGGCGGCTGCACCTTTTGCTCGATCACCGAGCACGAAGGGCGCATCATCCAGAGCCGCTCCGAGGACTCGGTGATCCGCGAGATCGAGGCGATTCGCGACACCGTCAAGGGCTTCACCGGCGCGATTTCCGACCTCGGCGGGCCGACCGCCAACATGTACCGCATCGGCTGCAAGTCGCCCGAGATTGAGGCCGCCTGCCGCAAGCCGTCCTGCGTCTACCCCGGCATCTGCCAGAACCTGAACACCAGCCACGAGCCGCTGATCAAGATGTACCGCCGCGCGCGCGCCTTGAAGGGCGTGAAGAAAATCCTCATCAGCTCGGGCGTGCGCTACGACCTGGCGGTGGAAAGCCCGGAGTATGTCAAGGAACTGGTGTCGCACCATGTCGGCGGCTACCTGAAGATCGCACCCGAGCACACCGAGCAGGGGCCGCTGACCAAGATGATGAAGCCGGGCATCGGCAGCTACGAAAAGTTTCGCGCGCTGTTTGAGAAATTCAGCCTGGAAGCGGGCAAGAAGCAGTTCTTGATTCCCTACTTCATCGCCGCCCACCCGGGCACCAGCGACGAGGACATGATGAACCTGGCGATCTGGCTGAAAAAAAGCGGCTTTCGCGCCGACCAGGTGCAGACCTTCTACCCGAGCCCGATGGCGACCGCCACGACGATGTACCACACCAGCCGCAACCCGCTGCGCAAGATCACGCGCGACAGCGAGACGGTCGACATCGTGCGCGGCGACAAGCGCCGCCGGCTGCACAAGGCGTTCTTGCGCTACCACGACGCCAACAACTGGCCGCTGCTGCGCGAGGCGCTGAAAACCATGGGCCGCGCCGACCTGATCGGCAACGGCAAGCACCATCTGATTCCGACCTTCCAGCCGCTGGTTGACGGCGGCTACACCAGCGCGCGCAAGAAAAACTCAACGACCACCGCGGTCGTGACCAAATCCGCGCCGGTCGTCAAGGGCCGGCTGCTGACGCAGCACACCGGCCTGCCGCCGCGCGACAACGGCTCGGCCAAGCCCTCAAGCCGGCTGGCGCGCAAGCCGCGCTGAAGCGGGCGCACCAGCCGGCCGGCGGGTGCGTGTCTGCTATGCAGTTCATAGCACAAAACAACCGCCTGGAAAGCACGAGGCGGGGTTTGTGCCATTGAACATGCCCGCCGGGCCGGCGTGCGGTCAGGCCTCACGCCGCCAGCGTGTGCAGCGGAATATCTTTGTCGATGGCCAGCGTATCCAATTCCTGGCGGGTGCGTGCCCGCATGAATGCGGCCACGGCCGCATGCGTGGCCGGCTCGAACATCGCCTGCGGGCCGCCCGCCTCGATCCCCGCCGCCGCGCACAGCCGGGCGGCGAAATGGGGCTCCAGCGCGGCCAGCGCCACGCGGCCATCCTGGCAGGCATACACGCGGTAGCCGGCATGGCCACCGCCCACGGGCGCACCCGGCCGGCTCAAACCCCAGGCGCGGGGCAGGGCAAGATAGCCCGCTGCGCTAGACAGGGCGATTTCCAGATAGATGCCTTCGCCTTGGCTGCGCCGGTGCATCACAGCCTGAAGCACCGCTTCGCTGGCCATCAGGGAGCCGCCCATGTCGGCAAACAGCGTGGCCGGCAAATCCAGGCCGCTGACCAGGCCGTTTTCAGCCAGGTAGGTCAGGTCGTGACCGGCCGTTTCGGCGCGTTCGCCGGGCGCGCCGACAATGGCAACCTGACTCAGCAGCGGGTGTTGCCGGTGCAGCGCCTGCCACGTCAGTCCCAGCTTGGCCAGTGCGGAAGGCCGGAACGAGGTGAGCAGCACATCGGCCTGCGCCAGCTCGCGGTGCAGCAGTTGCTGGCCGGCCTCGGTCTTGAGGTCTGCCGTCAGCAGTTCGATGTGCTCATGCAACTGGCGGTAAGCGGCCTGGTTGTACTGCTTCATCGGGTCGCCGCCCGGAGGTTCGAGCTTCAGGCAGGTCGCGCCCATCTGGCGGCATCGCATCAGCGCGGCCGGGCCAGGCAGGTTGAGCGCCAGGCTCAAGAGGCGCACGCCTTGAAGGGGTTGCATGGGTGGGGTGGCAGTAGGTGTCATTTGCTCT
>JACMQR010000070.1 GCA_014376885.1 Polaromonas sp. | reverse complement strand
TCTGCCGACCTGCTCGGCCAGGTGCTCGACGGCACGGTCACCGACCTGGAAATCGGCGGCTTTTGCCTGGCCATGCGCATCAAGGGTGAAACGCCCGAGGAAATGGCCGGCTTTCTTGACGCGGCGCACCAGCGCCTGAACCGGCTGCCGGCCAGCAGCGGCCCGGTGGTGGTGCTGCCCAGCTACAACGGCGCGCGCAAGCTGCCGGTGCTCACGCCGCTGCTGGCATTGCTGCTGGCGCGCCAGGGCGTGGCCGTGCTGGTGCATGGCACGCCCACCGAATCAAGCCGTATTTTTTCATCGGAAGTGCTTGCTGCGCTTGGTGTACCTGCTCTAGAAGCTATTAAATCCATAGCACCCGGCGAGGTGGCGTTTGCGCCCACCGAGCTGCTTTGCCCGGCGCTCAAGCGGCTGCTCGACGTGCGCCGCGCCGTTGGCCTGCGCAACCCGGCGCACAGCCTGGTCAAGCTGATGAACCCGGTGGCCGACCGGGCGCTGGTCGTCAGCAGCTACACCCATCCAGAGTACGCGCTGTCCATGGCGGCCACCATCGCGCTGGTCCGGGGCGATGCGCTGCTGCTGCGCGGCACCGAGGGCGAAGGCGTGGCCGACCCGCGCCGCGCGCCGCAGATGCACGGCTTCATCAAGGGCGAGCGGGTGCTGGCCGACGACGGCGTGAAGGGAACCCTGCCGTCGGTGCCCGATCTGCCCAAGGAAATAGACGCCGGCAGCACCGCGGCCTACATCCGGTCGGTGCTGGCCGGCAGCAGCCCCCTGCCGCCCTCGATCGCCCAGCAGGTGGCGCATATCTTGCACCTGGTCAAGCAACTATGAACCACCCCAAAGTCACCCTTGTCGGCGCCGGTCCGGGCGACCCGGATCTGCTTACCCTCAAGGCCGTCAAGGCCATCGGGCAGGCAACGGTGCTGTTTGTCGATGACCTGGTCGGCGAGGAAATCGTTGCCTTTGCCGCCCCCGGCGCCCGCATCGTCTATGTCGGCAAGCGCGGCGGCTGCGAGTCGACACCGCAGGCCTTCATTGAAAAGCTCATGCTTGCGGCTGCGAAGGACGGCGAAAACGTCGTGCGACTCAAGGGCGGCGACCCGTTCATCTTTGGCCGGGGCGGCGAAGAGGTCGAGCATCTGCAAGCCGCCGGCGTGCAGGTCGAGGTGGTCAACGGCATCACCGCCGGGCTGGCTGCCGTCACCTCGCTCGGCGTGCCGCTGACCCATCGCCAGCATGCGCACGGCGTGGTGTTTGTCACCGGCCATGCCAAACCCGGCGACAGCGGCACCGACTGGCGACTGCTCGCCGCCACGGCCCACAGCGCCCGGCTGACGCTGGTGATCTACATGGGCGTGAGCGGCGCCGAGCACATCCAAAGCGAATTGCTGACCGGTCTGCCCGCCGACACGCCGGTGGCGGTGATCCAGAACGCCTCCTTGCCCAGCCAGCGCCACATTGCCACCGCGCTCGGCCGGCTGTCTGCCGACATCAAGCTGTCCGGCCTGGCCAGCCCGTCGGTCATCGTCGTCGGCAATGTCGTTGGTGGCCTGGCGCAGCTGGCCGCCCCGCCCAATACACAGCGCAGCGCCTGACATTGCCCGGGCGTCACACCGGCGTCACCGGGGTTTGCTAGGCTTGCGCCTTTTCATGGAGCAGGACAATGATGACAACCCGATTTTTTGCCGGTGCGCTGCTGGCCTTGGGCCTGGGCTGCGCCCAGGCCCAAACCTTCTCGTTCGGCCTGTGGGGCGACATGCCCTACCAAAAAGCCGGCGACGAGCCGAAAATTCCGGCGCTGCTCAAAAGCATCAACCAGTCCGACATTGCTTTTTCAATCTACGACGGCGACATCAAGGACGGCAGCTCCAAATGCACCGATGACATTTACCAGTCGGCTTTGACCATGTTCGGCCAGATGAACAAGCCGGTGGTGTATGTGCCCGGCGACAACGAATGGACCGATTGCCACCGCCTGAACAACGGCGGCTACGACGGGCTGGAGCGCCTGGCGCATGTGCGCAAGGTCATGTTTCCGACCGTCGACAGCCTGGGCAAGCGCACCATGGCGCTCGCGCACCAGGGCCAGCTGGGTGAAAAGTTTGTTGAAAACACACGTTTCAGCCACCGCGGCATTGTCTTTGCCACGCTGAACATGCCCGGCAGCAACAACAACAAAATTCTCGACGAAAAAGACTGCGCGCATAAAAGCGCCCGCACCCCGGCCCAGTGCGAAGCCAGCAATGCCGAATACCTGGACCGCGATGCCGCCAACATCGGCTGGCTGCAGCAAGCCTTCAAGACGGCAAAGGCGCAAAAAGCCCGCGGCCTGGTGCTGGTGATCCAGGCCGACCCGGGCTTTGACCTGCCGGAAACCGAAGACAAGGACGAAAGCCAGGCGCCCGGCGTCAGCGGCTACCGCAACTTTATCAACAGCGTCGTGCAAGAAACCGAGCAATTTGCCGGCCAGGTTCTGCTGGTGCATGGCGACACCCATTTCTTCAAGGTCGACAAGCCGCTGTACAGCCCGACCAAGGTGCTGGCCAACCTGACGCGCCTGCAGACCTTCGGCAGCCCGTTGATCCACTGGGTGCGGGTGACGGTGGAGCCGAAAAATCCGAATGTCTTTTCCGTCTCGCCGATGATGGTCAAGCAGTAAGCGCCACTGCCCGGCTGAGGCGAAAGCGTCCGCGCCGGGCGTTCCCGGCACCGCGCAGCTACACTTCCGGGCTTCGGGAAAGCAGTCACGGGGATGTGTTTTTTGCTATATTGTTTATAGCGGCGCATGCCCGTCCAATCTGCGCGAGAGACTGATTCAATGCATAAATTCGATGTGGTGGTGATTGGCGCGGGCGCAGCCGGCCTGTTTTGCGCTGGCCAGGCCGGCCAGCGCGGCCTGAAGGTTCTGCTGGTCGACCACAGCGACAAGGTGGCCGAAAAAATCCGCATCTCGGGCGGCGGGCGCTGCAATTTCACCAACCGGGATGCTGCGCCGGCCCATTTTCTGAGCGACAACCCGCACTTTTGTCGCTCCGCCCTGTCGCGCTATACGCCGCAGGACTTCATCCAGCTGCTGCAGCGCCACCAGGTGCCGTTTCACGAAAAACACAAGGGCCAGCTGTTTTGCGACCGCTCGGCCGAAGACATCATCAACCTGCTGCTGGCCGAATGCGCTGCCGGCCAGGTCACGCACTGGCAGCCCTGCCGCATCCAAAGCGTGTCTTGTGCAGAGCAGGAGGGCATCAACAGCTATCAAATCCAGAGCGACCGGGGACTGATCGAAACGCCGCAGCTGGTCATTGCCACGGGCGGGCTGTCAATTCCCAAGATCGGCGCGACCGATTTCGGCTATCGGCTGGCCCAGCAGTTCGGCCTGCGGCTGGTCGAACCCCGGGCCGCACTGGTCCCACTGACCTTTGACGGCGAGGCCTGGGCGCCCTATGCCCAGCTGGCCGGCCTGGCGCTGCCGGTGCTGATTGAAACCGGCCCGCCCGGCGCCAGCCCGAAGCAGCGCAAAAAGGCCACGGTGTTCGCTGAGGATTTGCTGTTCACCCACCGCGGACTGAGCGGCCCGGCGGTACTGCAGATTTCCAGCTTCTGGCGTGACAGCCAGCCGATCCGCATCAACCTGGCGCCCGGCATCGACCTGCCCGCCGCGCTGCTGCGCGCCAAGGCCAGTTCGAAAAAGCTGGTGGCCAACGAACTGGCCAGCCAGGTGCCCGGCCGTCTGGCCGATGCCTGGGTGGCCCAGGACCCGGCATTGCAGCAGCGCCCTATCGCGGACGCCACCGACAAGTCCCTGCACGCGCTGGCGCAGGGACTGGCCGACTGGCAGTTGACGCCCAGCGGATCGGAAGGCTACAAAAAAGCCGAGGTGACGGTCGGCGGCGTCGACACCCGCGACCTGTCGTCGCAAACCATGGAGTCCAGGCAGCCCGGGCTGTACTTCATCGGCGAGGTGGTGGACGTGACCGGCTGGCTGGGCGGCTACAATTTTCAGTGGGCCTGGGCCAGCGGCTTTGCCTGCGCCGAAGCCCTCGCCGCAAAATCCAGGAGCTGAACAGTATCAGCCGCGAAATCTTCCTTCTTGCCCTCCCTCGCTGACCAGCAGGGGCCACGGGACTGGCTTTGCCAGACCGCAGGCGCCGGGCTGCGAGACGCAGCCCTTCTGCGTGCCGTCCAAACCTGCACCGCAGGTTTAGAGCCGCGGCACGCAGCCCCCTCGGGGGGCAGCGAACCACACGCAGTGGGGAGCGTGGGGGCTGTTATACTCTTAGGCTTTGCTAGCAAACCCGCACCTGGCCTGATTCTGATCAGATCACATAAGGTGCACACTTTGGATCAGTTCATCAATGACCACCATTCGCGTAAAAGACAACGAACCCTTTGACGTCGCGCTGCGCCGCTTCAAGCGCACCATCGAAAAACTCGGCCTGCTGACCGACCTGCGCGCCCGGGAGTTTTACGAAAAGCCAACCGCCGAGCGCAAGCGCAAGAAGGCCGCCGCCGTCAAGCGCAATTACAAACGCATCCGCGCCATGCAGTTGCCCAAGAAGCTGTACTGATCCATCTTCAGGTCTTGCCTCACGGCAGCCCAAGCCCGCAAGAGGACGCTCTGCGGGCTTTTTTGTTTTTCGCCCCTGCTCTTCTCCATTCTCCGCATTTTTTCCAAAGCACCGCCATGACCCTCAAAGAACAGATCACAGAAGACATGAAGACCGCCATGCGCGCCAAGGACAGCGAGCGCCTGGGCACCATCCGCCTGCTGCTGTCGGCCATCAAGCAAAAGGAAGTCGACGAACGCGTGGTGGTCGATGACGTCATGGCGGTGGCCATCGTCGACAAGCAGATCAAGCAGCGCAAGGACTCGATCGAGGCCTTTGAAAAAGCCGCCCGCCAGGACCTGGCCGACAAGGAACAGGCCGAGCTGCTGGTGCTGCAGGCCTACCTGCCGGCCCGCCTGAGCGCTGACGAAGTCACGGCCGAGGTCAAGGCCATCGTGGC
>JACMQR010000383.1 GCA_014376885.1 Polaromonas sp. | reverse complement strand
CACTGGGGGCCGGCGCTGCCCGCCAGTTTGCTGGGGGGGTTCGGCTTTTTCATGTTTCACATCACCATGCAGGCCAACGCCACCCAGATGGGGCCGCAGGCCCGCAGCACCGGGGTGACGATGTTCGCATCCTTCCTGTTTCTGGGCCAGTCGATCGGCGTCGTGCTGGCCGCCAGCCTGATCGACCGGATCGGCACCAGTGCGGTGATTGCCCTGGGCGGCGGCGTGATGGCGGCCCTCGGCATCTACTTTGCCCGGGCGCTGCGGCGCCGCGCCAGCTTGGCGGCCGGCTGAGCCTGCCGCACCCGGCCGGCCGGGCCGAACCGGGCGGGATTCAGTGGCCCAGGCTTAGCGCCGGCCGAAGTCCAGCTGGGCAGCCATGCTCAGATCGTCCCGGGTCATGGACGTGTGGCTGCCGAGCGACACGGCCTGCGCCACGGTTTGCACGTGCTCATCGACGGCCTGAACGATCAGCTCCTGGGCCACATAGTGGGCCATGTGGCCGGTTCCCCGTATGCCGTGCAGCTCGCTGTGCGGCAATTCCTCGTGCAGCCGCACGGTCTGGCCATCCGGCGAAACCACTTGGTCTTCTTCGCCAGCGATCAGCGTGATCGGCAGCGTCAGCTCGTGGTAGCGGCTGGACAGGGACTTGGCCGCCGGGATCATGAACGCGGCATCTTCGGCATTGGCACGCAACTGCACCGGCCGAAGCATCATTTCGCGCGACACCTCCGGAAAAAAGTTGGCCGGCACGTCCCGGGGCGAAAACATGCCTTTCGCCATCTTGCCCAGCAGCGCCCGGCTGGACAGCGCTGTGACTGTGTAGCGCATGACATCGCCCAGCACCGGCAGGGCCACCGGCGCGGTGAGCAGCGCATCCAGGCGCAGGCTCGGGTAGTAGTAGCCGCCCAACAGCACCAGGCCGCGCACGTCTTGCGGGTAGTTCAGCGCCATGGCCATGGCCACCAGGGTGCCCATCGAATGGCCAACAAGCACGGGCTGCTCGACGCTCAGGCGCTCAAGCGCGCCGTGCAGCAGCTCGGCCTGGGCGGCCGGCGTCCAGAGCCGGTCGCGCGGCCGGGTGCTGTGGCCAAAGCCGGGCCGGTCAAAGGCGATCACCCGATGCTGCCGGGCCAGGCGGTCCATCAGGCCGCTGGCATTGAAGTCCGCCTGGGTGACCGCATTGCCATGCAGCAGCACAACCGGCGGGCCGTCACCGCGCTCGACGTAATGCAGGTCGACACCATCGATGTCGATGAACTCGCCTTCGGGCGGGTGGTCGCGTTCGGCGCGGCGCGCCTGGACCTCGACCCAGGCCGCCGTGGCGGCCAGGCCGACGGCCGCAGCAGCCGTGGCGATCAGGCCGGGATGCGAAGAAGCCGAAGAAGCCACGGATTTTGTGGAGGCGCCAAAACTATTCATACAGGCTTTCAAGGTTGCACAAACGCGGAACGCTTGCCCGCCGGGCAAACAAAAAGACTAGGCTAACGGGCATTGACCCGACTCTGCGTGACAAACTGTTTTGTTACCAGGACCAGTAGCGGACCCTGGAAAAAGCAAAAAGGGAGTGCCCGCCGCATGCGATGCGGCCTTTGCCTACGCGCCCGGCTGCAGCCAGCGCCTGTGTTGGTGGTTTTGTTTGCACCGCAACGGGTGAAAAAAATGGCAAGTGATTTTCTGGGTTGGATCCTGGGCAGCGTGCTGGGCAATGGCGGGTCCGGGCAGCAAAATCCGCTGGGCGGTGGACTGGGGGGCCTGCTGGGCGGAATTCTCGGGGGTAACAACCGTCCGGCAAGCGGTGGGCTAGACGATTCCGGATCGCTGGGCGGCCCGGGCGGGATGGCCGGGCTGGGGCAGGGCGGCGCGGGCCTGGGCAACAAGGGCGGCGCCCTGCTGGTGCTGCTGCTTCCCCTGGCCATGCGGTGGGTTCAGCGCGATGGCGGTCTGGGCGGCGTGCTGCAACGCTTTCAGCACAAAGTCCATAGCCAGCAGGCGGCGTCCTGGGTGTCCACCAGACCCAACGAGGTGCTCGAGCCGCATGCTGTCAATGAGGTGGTGGGAACGGATGAGCTGTCGCGCCTGTCGCAGCAGCTCGGCGTCAGCCAGGACGAGGTGTCCAGCGGCATGGCCCAGATCCTGCCCGAAATGGTCAACCGCCTGACGCCCCAGGGCGGCGTGCCCGACGATGGCGATGAAACGCTCAGCCGGGGCATGTCGATGCTCGACAAGCTGATGAACTCCGGGCAGCATCGTTAAAGCCGCCCCCATCGCTACCGCCAGACGTTTGCGCGCCGGCCGGATGCGCGGCGTGCGCCCGTCCCGCCCCTGACTTTTTAAAGTCTGCGTCCAATCCCGGCCGCCGGGCCGCCTGGAATTCTTCAAACAAAAGACCGGCCGATTCATAATCGCGACTTGGCCTGCGCGTGGGCCGGATTTTTTTCTTCAGCCCGGCCAGGCCAAGGGTGGTGGCCGGCAGCGCCGGCGGCGTGACAAACAGGTGGGAGAGCCAGAGATGAAACTAATGTGGGCGGCATTGTTCGTGTGGATCACGGGAGCGGCGCATGCCCAGACCGCCTGGTTCAACATCATGGGCGATCCGGCCGACGACACCGTCGACACCATCGAGGTGGACCCGACCCCGGTGTCCGTCAGCGGCGCGCAGCGGGTCATGCGGCTGCGCGTCAGCCGCTCGGCCGACCGCACAAACTGGGACGGCGTGCCCTACCGCTCTTATGTGGCCGAGGTGTCGTTTGATTGCCTGACCAGCACGGCCAGCTACCTGACGATCGACTACTTCAGCCTGTCCGGATGGCGGGGCGAGCCCAGCAAACGAGGGGTTTACCTGCCGGCCGATCCGAGGCCGCTACGGTTTCGCGATGTCGTTCCCAATCCTGCCCAGCGGATTATTCGCGCTGCCTGCCAGACGGCCGGCATCATCACCCCCTGATATCGCCGGACCGGCTTTTGTCCGGTCTGCAACTGTTCCATGACGGCCCCTACGCCATCCGCCACATTGACCATGAAAAATGCATTTTTAAATTCCGGCCTGGTGTATTCCACCGATTCGGGACGCGCCTGCCCGGCCTGCCGGCAACCGGTGTCCGGCTGCGTCTGCAAGCCGCTGGGCGCCAGGCCGCCGTCCGACGGGGTGGCCCGCGTTGGCAAGAGCAGCAAGGGCCGGGGTGGCAAAACCGTCACCCTGGTCACCGGCCTGGGCCTCGACGAGGCGGCGCTGCTTGCCCTGGGCAAGCTCCTCAAGGCGGCCTGCGGCAGCGGCGGAACGGTCAAGGACGGCGTGATCGAGGT
>JACMQR010000382.1 GCA_014376885.1 Polaromonas sp. | reverse complement strand
TGGCCGATGCCTACAGCGCCGAGCTGTGCGCCGGCGCCGGCTTTGACTGGCTGTTGATCGACGGCGAGCATGCGCCCAACGACCTGCGCAGCATCCTGGCGCAGCTGCAGGCGGTGGCGCCCTACCCGTCGCAGCCGGTCGCGCGCATTCCGGTCGGCGCCGGCCATATCGGCACCATGCTGGTCAAGCAGTACCTCGACCTGGGCGTGCAGACGCTTTTGGTGCCGATGGTCGACACGCCCGAGCAGGCGGCCGAGCTGGTGCGCGCCATGCGCTACCCACCAGAGGGTATTCGCGGCATGGCCGGTGCCCGGGCCTCAAACTGGGGCCGCAACCCGGCCTATGTGCATGCGGCCAACGCACAGGTATGCCTGCTGGTGCAGGCGGAAACCGAGCGGTCGCTGCACCATCTGGACGCGATCGCCGCCACCGAAGGTGTCGACGGCGTGTTCATTGGCCCGGCCGACCTGTCGGCGTCGATGGGCCATGCCGGCAACCCCGGCCATCCAGCCGTGCAAGCAGCGATTGCCGACGCGATTGCGCGCATCCTCAAAGCCGGCAAGGCCGCCGGCATCTTGAGCACGAACGAGTCTCAAGCCCGCCACTACCTCGAACTTGGCGCCACTTTTGTCGCCGTTGGGCTGGACACCCAGCTGCTGGCCACGGCCACCAGCGCCCTGGCGGCGCGCTTTAAAAACGGCCTGCCGCTGGCCGCTGTCCGCCCGACCTATTGAGCCGCCGCAGCCAGCGGCCCGGCGCATCGCCGAATTTCCAACCCCTTGTTTCCCAGGAGATACCCATGCACTTTTCGCGTCGCCACCTCATCCAGTCCACCGGCGCTGCTGCGCTGCTGGCCAGCCTCGGCCAGCCGGTCAGGGCGCAGACTTTTGAAAGCGCCAAGGTTGTCGTCGGTTTTACTCCGGGCGGCACTACCGACATCGTCGCGCGTCGCGTGGCCGACAGGCTGCATCCGGCCTATGCCAAAAATGCGCTGGTCGAGAACAAGACCGGCGCCGGCGGCCAGATTGCCGTGCAGTTTGTCAAAACCGCAGCGCCCGACGGCAGCGTGGTGCTGCTCACGCCGATGTCGATGCTGGGCGTTTACCCGCACACCTACAAAAAGCTGCCCTACGACCCGGTGGCCGACCTGGCGCCGGTCTCGGCGGCGGCGAGTTTTGACTACGGCTTTGCCGTCGGCCCGCTGGTGCCGGCCAGCGTCAAGAACGTACCGGATTTTCTGGCCTGGTGCCAGGCCAATCCGGCGCTGGCCAATTTCGGCTCGCCGGCCGCCGGCTCGTCGCCGCATTTCATCGGCACGCTGCTCGGCCGCGCCGGCAATGTGGACCTGCGCCATGTGGCCTTTCGCGGCACGCAGCCGGCGGTGCTGGACCTGATCGGCGGGCAGATTGCCGCCGTGTCCGGCCCGACCGGCGAGTTCACGCAGCATGTGGCGGCCGGCAAATGCCGCCTGCTGGCCACCAGCGGCCCGAAGCGCGGCAAGTTCACGCCGGGCACGCCGACCCTGGTCGAGCAGGGCTTCAAGGACCTGATGTTCACCGAATGGTTCGGCTTTTTCCTGCCCGCCCGGGCGCCGCAAGAGGTGGTGCAGCGGCTGAATACTGCCATCCGGTCGGCCCTGGCAACGCCGGAGGTGATCGACGGTCTGGCCGGGTCCTATCTCGAAGTGCTGCCCACCTCGCCGGCCCAGCTGGCCGCCATGCTCAAGGCCGACACCGAACGCTGGGGCCCGCTGGTCAAGGCGGTGGGCTTTACCCCGGAAGGCTAGCCACCGGGAGCCGCTGGCGCAATGCACTGCACTTCTCGCTATTGAAAACATAGCTGCTTATGCCCAAGGGTATTGCACAGGCAGCCCATTTATACCGAAGTCAGGGAAAAATTAAGCCATGAAAGCATGCATCTACGGCGCAGGCGCGATTGGCGGCTGGATCGGCCACCGGCTGGCGCAGGCTGGCTGCAGCGTCAGCATGGTGGCGCGCGGCGCCACGCTGGAGGCGCTGCAACTGCACGGGCTGCGCCTGCACGGCGGCAAGGGCATGACAGCGCAGCCTGTGGCCTCGAGCGACACGCCAGCCAGGCTGGGCGTGCAGGACCTGGTGGTGCTGGCGGTGAAGGCACCGTCGCTGCCCGAGGTGGCGCGTCGGATCGCGCCGCTGCTTGGGGCCCGGACCACCGTGCTGACCGCCATGAACGGCGTGCCATGGTGGTTCTTGCAGGGCTTTGGCGGCGTGCTGGCCGGCACGCGCCTGGCCTCGGTCGACCCGGACGGCGCGCTGGCCGAGGCGCTGCCGATTGGCCGCATCATCGGCTGCGTGGTGCATGCCAGCTGCTCCAGCGACGCGCCCGGGCAGGTGCGCCACCACTTTGGCAACCGGCTCATTCTGGGCGAGCCGTCGGGCGAGAAAACCGAGCGCGTGCAGCAACTCGCCGCGCTGCTGGAAAAAGCCGGCTTCGAGGCGCCGGTGTCCGAACAGATCCAGAAGGACATCTGGTTCAAGCTCTGGGGCAACATGACCGTCAACCCGGTCAGCGCCCTGACGGGGGCCACCACCGACCTGATCATGAACGACGAGCTGGTGCGCGGCTTCATCTCGCAGGTGATGCTCGAAGCCAGGGAAATCGGCGCGCGCCTGGGTATTCCGATCGACCAGCGGCCCGAAGACCGCCACCAGATCACCCGCCAGCTCGGCGCCTTCAAAACCTCGATGCTGCAGGATATCGAAGCCGGCAAGCCGCTGGAGCTCGATGCGCTGGTGACGGTGGTCAGGGAGCTGGGCGGACTGACCGGCGTCGCCACGCCCTGCACCGACGCGCTGCTGGGGCTGGCGCGGCTGCAGGCGCGGGTCAGGGGACTGTATTAGGGCGCGGCTTGCGCCCCACCGCGCAGCAGCACGCCCTGGTTGGACTGCAAGAACTCGTCCAGGTGCTTTTGAATGATGGCCACCGTGATCCGCAGCTGCAGGGCCTGGTCGCCATGCACCGCAATATTTCGAAAACCGACCATGCGCCTGAGCCCATCGGCCAGCGCCGCGTCGGTCCAGCCGCCTTGGGCCAGCAGCGCAAACACATCCCGGGCGCTTTGCGGCACGCCCAGCTTTTCCCGGCGGATCAGGTGCTGGCCCATGTCCAGCGCCGCCTCGCAGGCGCGCTGGATGTTCAGGATGGCCGCATCCTGGCGCGTGAAATCAAGTGCAAAGGTGGCCGGATCGCGGGCATATTCTTCACGCGCCCGTTTCACGCAGCGGTCGATGGTGGCGGCCTTGTTGATCGGCACGTCATCGGCCATAAATACTGCCGGTTTTGTGAATGTCGTCGAGCAGGTCCGCCCGCGCCGTATCAAGGGCGGTTTTTTCGCTCAGAATGGCTGCCTCGTACAGCGTGGCCTGCGCATCCCTGGCCCACCAGCGCTGGCCGGTGGTGATGACCTGGTGCGGCATCACGGTCGAGGCCGCGCGCAGGTCGAGCAAGTCCACCGGACAGCCCGCCCGATCCGCCAGGTCGCCGGACAGCTACCCCAGGGCCAGCGGGTCGGCATAGCCGGCCACCAGCACCGCCAGGTCAAGGTCGCTGTGCAGCCCGGCCGTGCCGTTCACCCGGCTGCCGAAGGCATACACCGCCAGCAGGTCCGGCACCTGGCTTTGGATCGTTTCAAGGATGGCCTGGCAGTTCATGCCAATACCGGCGCGGACGGCGCAAACGGCACGCGCGGCGCCACCGCGCACATCAGCTCATAACCCACTGTGCCGGCGGCGCGCGCCACCTCGTCGATGGGCAGCACCGCGCCATCGGCGGCAACCCCCCACAGCGTGACCTCGCTGCCCAGGCCGGCGCCGGGCACCGGGCTCAAGTCGACCGTGACCATGTCCATGCTGACCCGGCCGACCAGCCGGCAGCGCACGCCGCCCACCAGCACC
>JACMQR010000069.1 GCA_014376885.1 Polaromonas sp. | reverse complement strand
GTCACATCGCGCAGGTCTGCGGTTTGCGTCGAAGTACCGTTGATTTCGACCTGAACGCCAGCAGGGCCGGCAGCCATAGCAGCAGTAGCAAAAACCGAAAGAGCTAAAAGTGCAAGTTTTTTCATGATGTGTTTCAAAAAAATTAGCTAATAGTTTGTCTGGTCATCCATCGTCTCTAGACGCCCAGCATGAGCGACATTGCGTGTTGCGAAACTTTTTTGTAAGAAACCCGTTTCGCTGTCAACTTTGTCTAAAGTGAGTATCAGAAAAGCGCTCAAGCTCATCAATCACCCGTTTGCGCTACCGTTTTTTCGGTGTAATTTAGCGGCTTCAATGCTCAAAAAAACCAGGCTTTCGCAAATACAGGGCCAAAATTTTTTCAAAAAAACACGCTGAAAAGATGAAGAAAAAACGAGTTAGTAACAAAATTTTTCAGTCGAAACAAATAAAAATTGAAAATGGCTCTGGTTGTAGATTCAAGGCGGAAAAATTTGTACTTAAAGCGTTACGGCATAACCACATGCAGCAAGTGATCACGCGAACTCAGGCAACGCAGTTCGTGGTTTTGGATGGTTTTTCGCGGGCTATGCGGGTGATCGGGGTTATCGCCGGCGAACCGAGCCGCATAGCCCTGCCAAATTTGCGCGCCATGCTCCCGCCACCAAGACGCAAGCAGCGCCTACAGCAGACGGTATCTGGACGGAAAGGACGCTCCAGGAAACAGCGATTGGGCCAAGTCGGCAGGTTGTGCGATCTCGCGGACGGCGGCAATGCGCTGGACAAAGCGCGGCGCCTGGCTGGCTGCTGCCGGCAGAAAACCGTCCTCAAAGGCGACAATCCGCAGCCCGCGGCAGGCGTCGAGCAATTCTCCGGGACGCAGCAAAAACTCCGTCCGCGACGGCTTGCCGATGGTTTCCTGGCCCTGCGCAAAGGTTTCGTAAAGCAGCACGCCGCCAGGCGCCAGGCTGGCCAGCAGAGTGGGCATCAGCGGTCGCCACAGGTAGTTGGTCACCACCACCGCATCGAACTGCCTGCCTGCAAACGGCCACGGGCCGTTTTCGATGTCGGCCACCACGGCTTGGCAGGCCGGCGCGGGAAGTGCTATGGATTCAATAGCTTCCGGTGACCGGTCCACAAGCACCAGCAGATGATTTCGTTCATGAAACCAGCGCGCATGGCGGCCCTGGCCGCAGGCCACGTCGAGCACCGTGCCGCCGGGCCGAACCAGGTGCGACCAGCGCTGCACCCAGGCCGACGGCAGGTCGCTGGCGTGTGGCAGCGCCGCTTCCTTCAACATGGTTTCGGCGGCTCTGGCGGCCTGTCGTGCTGCAGCGCGGCCAGCGCCATCGACTCCACCGCGCCCGGCGCAATCAGCTTGAGCCAGCGCGCCAGTTGTCCCTGGCGGCCCATGACGACCTCGCGCTCGCGCCGCGCCATGCCGCGCAGGATCAGGCGCGCGCAGTCCTCGACCGGCATCGCCTTGTCTTCCTTCAGGCCGCTGACGCCAGCCGCAGCGCCGGCCGCATTGAAGCCTTTGTGCCGGGTGCGGGTGGCCACCACGCCGGGATAGGCTGTCGTCACGCTGACACCGGCGCCCTTGAGTTCGGCGCGCAGTGCCTCGAAAAAACCGGTCATGGCAAACTTGCTGGCGCTGTAGGCGGTGCGCCCCGGCACGCCGACCAGCCCGGCCAGGCTGGACACGGCAACGATGCTGCCCCGGCTTTGCCGGAGCAGCGGCAGCGCAGCATGGGTGCACCAGACGCTGCCCCACAGGTTGATGCGCATCAGCTGCTCATACCAGCCCAGATCGGCTGGCTTGACCTCTTCAAACAGCGCGTGCGCCGACATGCCGGCGTTGTTGATCAGGCCGTCGATGCGGCCGAATTTGGCCTCGGCAGCGGCCATCAGCCGGCGGCATTCGGGCTCGATCGACACATCGGTTCTGACCGCCAGTGTTTGCGCGCCATGGGCCGCGCATTGCCCGGCCACCTGCGCCAGCCGGGCGTCATCGCGCGCGGCCAGCACCAAGGCCACACCGGCCTGGTGCGTTTGCGCCAGCTGCCGGGCCATTTCTGCGCCGATGCCGTCCGACGCCCCGGTGATCACTATTGTTTTCATAGCTGCTGAGGTCCGGCCTGATTGCACAAGGCATTGAAATGACATGTAAAAAATGGGGGCAGCATCGAAATCTGCCTAAAAGCAGCTCCACGCCTGGTCGGCCAGGACCACCAGAAAGTCCGGCCGGGTGTACAGGGCAAACACGCCGAGCGAGCCCAGGATGGCAATGCTCCACGCGGCCAGCTTGCGCAGCACGGACTCAAGCCCCCTGCGCCAGCGCGCCGGCATGGGCGCGCTGAATCGGCGCTTCGCGCACCGGCAGGTTGACCAGCGCGGCCAGCACGCCCAGCGCTATCGCGATGTACCAGACGATGTCATAGCTGCCGGTGCGGTCGTACAGGAACCCGCCCAGCCAGACACCCATGAACGAGCCGACTTGGTGGCTGAAAAAGATGAAGCCGCTGAGCATCGACATGTGCTGGATGCCGAAGATCTGCGCCACCACCGCATTCGTCGGCGGAATGGTCGACAGCCACAGCAGCCCCATCAGGCTGGAAAACACATACACGCTGGCCGGGCTGAGCGGGGCCGCCAGAAACACCGTGATGACCACGGCGCGGGACAAATAGATCGTCGCCAGGATTTTTCGCTTGGCAATGCGCTGGCCGAGCACGCCGGCTGCGTAGGTGCCAAAGACGTTGAACAGGCCGATCAAGGCCAGCGCATAGCCGGCCACTTGGGGCGACAGGCCCTTGTCCCTGAGGTAGCTCGGCATGTGAACGCCGATGAACACCACCTGGAAACCGCAGACGAAGTAGCCGGCCATCAGCATCTGAAAGCTCGGGTACTTGAGGGCTTCCCTCAGCGCCTGGCCAATGCTCTGGTCGCGCTTTGCCGGCATACCGCCTGAAAAACCGGTTTCGCGCAGGCCGAGCGCCAGCGGCGCGATCAGCAGCACCGCGCCGCCCAGCACCAGCAAGGCGGCCTGCCAGCCCAGCGCGCTGATCAAAAAGCTTTCGGTGGGCACCATCAGGAACTGGCCGAACGAGCCCGCTGCTGCGGCCACACCCATGGCCCATGAGCGCTTGTCGGCCGAGATGCAGCGGCCAATGACGCCGTAGATCACCGCATACGTCGTTCCGGCCTGGGCCGCGCCGATCAGCACGCCGGCCGTCAGCGTGAACAGCAGGCCGGTCGGCGACAGGGCCATGCCGACCAGCCCGAGCGCATACAGCAGCGCGCCGCCGGCAATCACCCGGAAAGCGCCGAACCGGTCGGCTACCATGCCGGCAAAGATGCCAAAGATGCCCCAGGACAGGTTCTGTACTGCAATCGCAAAGGCAAAGGTCTCGCGCGTCCAGCCCTGCGCCTGGGTGATGGGCTGCAGCCACAGGCCAAAGCCGTGGCGGATGCCCATCGACAAGGTCACGATGGCCGCGCCGAAGGCCAGCACCTGCAGCATGGACAGTTTGGGTGCGGAGGAAGGCGCGCTTGAGGTCATGGCCAGACTGTAACGACAATGGGCTGCGGGGGACAGTCGCCGGCGCAAAACTTGACCCGCCAGCGACCCAGGCGCGCCGCCGGAGCTGCTTGAAGGCTGTATGTTTGTACAGTGACTTTGGTCCCTGCGGTCTACAATCGACGCAACACTTCAACTGCCATGGCCGACAAAAACATCACCGCTTCCCCCGCTTATTCCGAAAGTTCGATCCGCGTGTTGAAAGGGCTGGAGCCGGTCAAGCAGCGCCCGGGCATGTACACCCGAACCGACAATCCGCTGCACATCATCCAGGAAGTGCTCGACAACGCGGCCGACGAGGCGCTCGCCGGGCACGGCAAGAAAATCAAGGTCACGCTGCACATCGACGGCTCGGTGACGGTGGAAGACGACGGGCGCGGCATCCCGTTCGGCCTGCATCCGGAAGAAAAAGCGCCGGTGGTCGAGCTGGTGTTCACCCGGCTGCATGCCGGCGGCAAGTTCGACAAGGGCAAGGGCGGCGCCTACAGTTTTTCGGGCGGCCTGCACGGCGTCGGTGTGAGCGTGACGAATGCGCTGTCCACCCGGCTGGAGGTCGCCTCCTACCGCGAGGGCAAGGTCGCCAGCCTGGCTTTTTCCGGCGGCGATGTCGTCGAGCCGCTGGTGCTGCGCAAAAGCGAAAGCGGCGACCGCAAGAGCGGCACCACGGTGCGCGCCTGGCCGGATGCCAAATACTTCGAGTCGCCGGCGCTACCCATGGCCGAGCTGATGCACCTGCTGCGCAGCAAGGCGGTGCTGATGCCCGGCGTGACGGTGACGCTGACGACCGAAAAAACCAAGGAAGTGCAATCCTGGGTGTTCAAGGGCGGCCTGCGCGACTACCTGTCGCAAACGCTCGGCGCCGAGCTGGTGATCCCGATGTTCGAGAACGAAGGCTTTGCCGATGCTAGCCATGAAACCTTTGCCGAAGGCGAGGGTGCCGGCTGGGTGGTGGCCTTCACCGAGGACGGCCCCCTGGCGCGCGAAAGCTATGTCAACCTGATTCCGACGAGCGCCGGCGGCACGCACGAAAGCGGCCTGCGCGACGGCCTGTTCACCGCCGTCAAGAGCTTCATCGAACTGCATTCGCTGCTGCCCAAGGGTGTGAAACTGCTGCCCGAGGACGTATTTGCCCGCGCCAGCTATGTGCTGAGCGCCAAGGTGCTCGATCCGCAGTTCCAGGGCCAGATCAAGGAGCGGCTCAATTCACGCGATGCGGTGCGGCTGGTCTCGAGCTTCGTGCGCCCGGCGTTAGAGCTTTGGCTGAACCAGCATGTCGACTATGGCAAAAAGCTGGCCGAGCTTGCCATCAAGGCCGCGCAGACCCGCCAGAAGGCCGGCCAGAAGGTCGAAAAACGCAAGGGCTCGGGCGTGGCGGTGCTGCCCGGCAAGCTGACCGACTGCGAAAGCAAGGACCTGGCGCACAACGAGGTGTTTCTGGTCGAGGGCGACTCGGCTGGCGGCAGCGCCAAGATGGGCCGCGACAAGGAAAGCCAGGCGATCTTGCCGCTGCGCGGCAAGGTGCTCAACACCTGGGAGGTGGACCGCGACCGGCTGTTCGCCAACACCGAGATCCACGACATTTCAGTGGCCATCGGCGTCGACCCGCACGGCCCGAACGACACGCCCGACCTGAGCGGCCTGCGCTATGGCAAGGTGTGCATCCTGTCGGACGCCGATGTCGACGGCTCGCACATCCAGGTGCTGCTGCTGACCCTCTTTTTCCGGCACTTTCCCAAACTGATCGACGCCGGCCATGTCTTTGTGGCGCGGCCGCCGTTGTTTAGGGTCGATGCGCCGGCGCGTGGCAAAAAGCCGGCGGCCAAGGTGTATGCGCTCGACGGCGGCGAGCTGGCGGCCATCTTGGACAAGCTGCGCAAGGACGGCGTGCGCGAAGGCGGCTGGAGCATCAGCCGCTTCAAGGGCCTGGGCGAGATGAGCGCCGGGCAGCTGTGGGACACCACTTTGAATCCCGACACCCGCCGGCTGCTGCCGGTGCGGCTGGGTAACCAGGATTTCTTGCAGACCGAAAGCCTGATCACTAAACTGATGGGCAAGGGCGAAGCGGCCGCACGCCGCGAGCTGATGGAATTGCATGGCGACACCGTGGAGATCGATATTTGATGACAACTCACCTGCCGCCCACCGCGGCGACCCACGGGACCGGGCGAACCGGCCTGGCGCCGGTGCGGCGCGCCGTGGCGTCAGGCCTGCTGCTGCTGGCCGCCCTGCATGCCGCGCCGGCCAGGGCCGACATCTGGGGCTATGTCGACGCGGACCGGGTGCCGCATTTCGCCTCGAGCCGCCTGGATGAGCGCTACGAGCTGTTTCTCCAGGACCGGGTCGAGCCCTACCGCCTGGCGCCTGCCGCACGCACGGCCCCGGACGAGGGCCTGGAGCTGGCGCCGCCGGCTGGGGCGAATGCCGCCGGCACAGGCTTTGTCTCGGCCCGGATGGCCGATTTTTTCGAGCGCTCGCCCAGCTACCAGCAGGTCGGCCCCTTGCTGCGGGAAGCATCGGCCACCCACGGCATCGATTACTCGCTGCTCAAGGCCTTGATTGCCACCGAGTCGGGCTTTAACACCTTTGCCGTGTCGCCCAAGGGTGCGGTCGGCCTGATGCAGCTGATCCCGCCGACCGCCGAGCGCTACGGGGTCACGGCGGGCAAGGGCGTGACAGTGCAAAAAAAGCTCACCGACCCGAAAACCAACATCCGGGCCGGCGCCCGCTATCTGGCCTACCTGATCAAGCTGTTTCCCGGCCAGCTTGAACTGGCCCTGGCCGCCTACAACGCCGGAGAAGGCGCGGTGCAGCGCGCCGGCAACAAGATTCCGAACTACCCGGAAACCCAGAACTATGTCAAAACCGTCATGCAGCTGTACAACGGGCTGGCGCCGCCGGCGCTGAGAACGCCGCCCCGGCTTAAAACGCCGGGCGGCCGGTTGCATGTCGAGATGCGCGGCACGGGGCGCGCCAACCTGCCGCCATCGGTCGAGTCCGCCCTGCCCCTGGCGCGGGTTGATGTGCCGCGCGAATAGGTGGCAGCTTTCGGCTTCATGTCATTTCGGGTGTTTGCACTGCACATCTGATCGGTTCAGGCGGCCGCCCTTGGGTGACCCGGCCGGTGCTGCCAAAATATTCACCTTGTCTTACGTTTGTTGCACCCTAGGCGCGCCGGCTCCGACCCGCCCCCACCCCTACCCCTTGTCGCGGCGCTCTGCCCAGGCGGCCTAAATTTTTACTGACTGCCAACTTGACCATGGACCTTTTCACGCCCGAAGCCTCAGCGCCCAATCCGGCGGCGCCCGACGAAGACTCGCTGGCCTCCTATGCGCAGCGCGCCTACCTCGAATACGCGCTGAGCGTCGTCAAGGGCCGGGCGCTGCCCGATGTCTGCGACGGCCAAAAGCCGGTGCAGCGGCGCATTTTGTACAGCATGGCGCGCATGGGCCTGGGCTTTGGCGGGCCGAACGGCGCCACCGGCGCCCGGCCGGTCAAGTGCGCCCGGGTGGTCGGCGATGTGCTGGGCCGCTTTCACCCGCATGGCGACCAGGCGGCCTACGACGCACTGGTGCGCATGGCGCAGGATTTTTCGCAGCGCTATCCGCTGATCGACGGCCAGGGCAATTTTGGCAGCCGGGACGGCGACGGCGCGGCCGCCATGCGCTATACCGAAGCGCGCCTTAGCCGCATCACCACGCTGCTGATGGACGAGATCGACGAAGGCACGGTGGACTTCATCCCCAACTACGACGGCTCGACCGAGGAGCCGCGCCAGTTGCCGGCGCGCCTGCCGTTCACGCTGCTCAACGGCGCCAGCGGCATTGCCGTCGGGCTGGCGACCGAAATCCCGAGCCACAACCTGCGCGAGGTGGCCGATGCCTGCGTGGCGCTCATCAAGACGCCCAAGCTGACCGACGAGGAACTGTACCTGCTCATCGCCGGCCCCGACTACCCCGGCGGCGGCCAGATCATCTCCAGCAGCGCCGAGATTGCCGCCGCCTACCGCACTGGCCGGGGATCGCTGAAGGTGCGCGCGCGCTGGAAAATCGAGGAACTGGCGCGCGGCCAGTGGCAGCTGGTGGTGCAGGAGCTGCCGCCCGGCGTGAGCACGCAGCGCGTGCTGGAGGAAATCGAGGAGATCACCAACCCGAAGATCAAGCTCGGCAAAAAGGCGCTCAGCCCGGACCAGGTGCAGCTCAAGCAGTCGGTGCTCGCTGTTCTTGACGTGGTGCGCGACGAATCGAGCAAGGACGCCGCCGTGCGCCTGGTGTTCGAGCCCAAAACCAGCCGCACCGCCCAGGCCGAACTGATCAACACGCTCCTGGCGCACACCAGCCTGGAAAGCTCGTCGCCGATCAACATGACGATGATCGGCCTGGACGGCCGGCCGACGCAAAAGTCGTTGCGCCAGATACTGACCGAGTGGATCGCCTTTCGCCAGGCGACGATTGAACAGCGCTCCCGGCACCGCCTCGACAAGGTGCTGGCGCGCATTCACATCCTGGAGGGGCGGCAAACCGTGCTGCTCAACATCGACGAGGTGATCGCCATCATCCGCCAGTCGGACGAGCCGAAGACGGCGCTGATGGCGCGCTTTGCCTTGAGCGACCGGCAGGCCGAGGACATCCTGGAAATCCGCCTGCGCCAATTGGCCCGACTGGAAGCCATCAAGATCGAGCAGGAGCTGAAGGGTTTGCGCGACGACCAGGTCAAGCTTGAAGACATCCTGGGCAACCCGGCGGCGCTGCGCCGGCTGGTGGTCCGGGAAATCGAGGTCGATGCCAGGCTGTTTGCCGACGCGCGCCGCACCCTGATCCAGGCCGAGAAAAAATCGGTGCTGGAGGTCAAGGTGCTCGACGAGCCAGTGACGGTGGTGGTCAGCAGCAAGGGCTGGGTGCGCACGCGCGGCGGCCATGGCCATGCGCCCGGCGGCTTTGCCTTCAAGGCGGGGGACGCGCTCTACGCCACCTTCGAATGCCGCACCGTTGACACGCTGCTGGCCTTTGGCAGCAACGGCCGGCTGTATTCGGCGCCGGTGGCGCTGCTGCCGGGCGCGCGCGGCGACGGTCAGCCGGTGACGACGCTGGTCGATCTGGAGTCCAGCACGCAGCTGCTGCACTACTTTGCCGGACCGCCGGCGGCGCTGCTGCTGCTGTCAAGCTCGGGCGGCTATGGCTTTTTGGCCAGCGTGGAAGGAATGACCGCGCGCAACAAGAGCGGCAAGGCCTTCATGGCCTTGAGCGAAGGCGAGACGATCTGCAGGCCGTCGCTTGTCAAGGGCACCGCCGGCAGCCAGCCGCTGGCGCCCGCCACCCATGTGGCCTGCGCGTCCACCGGCCAGCGCATCCTGACCTTTGACATCGGCGAAATGAAACAGATGGACAAGGGCGGACGCGGCCTGATGCTGATCGACCTGGAGGGCCCGGATGCGCTGGCTGGCGCTGCCGCCTACACCCGCAGCGTGCGCATCGACGGCATCGGCCGCGGCGCCAAAGAGCGCGCGGAAACGCTGGAAATCCGCAGTCTGAACAATGCCCGGACCGCCCGGGCGCGCAAGGGCAAGTCGGCCGACCTGGGCTTCAAGCCGACGGGGGTGGTGCG
>JACMQR010000068.1 GCA_014376885.1 Polaromonas sp. | reverse complement strand
GCCAAAAAACTGTCGGTGCGCGAAACCGAAAGCCTGGTCAAAAAACTCGGCTCCGAGTTTGCGCTGATGCCCAACAAGGCCCGGCCTGAAAAAGCGCGTGACACCCGCCGGGCAGAAGAAGAACTGGCCGACCTGCTGATGGCCGAGGTCGAGGTGCGCATCAAAAAGCAGGTCAAGCGCAACGGCAAGCGCGAAGACATGGGCGAGTTGGCGATCAAGTTTTCGTCGCTCGACGAGGTCAACGGGCTGATCGAGCGGCTGCGCCGCACGGCCTGAGGCCTGGTCCTTGCGGCCGCCCGGGGCAGGGCGGCAACAGCGGCTCGGGCCCGTGGTGCCGGCGGGCAGCGCTGGCCCATTTCCACAGCCCGTCAGGCATAAAAAAAGCGGCGCTTTAACCAAAAGCGCCGTTTTGAACTGTTTTTATCGGCTGTGCGTGGCCCGGAACGCCGGGTCAGTGGCTAGCGGTAGATGCGCTCGCCGCCGCTTTTTTTCCACTCGTTTTCAAAGTGCATCGCGTCGCCGTCATTTTTGGTGTGCACGCCCATCAAGATGCCGCCCTGGTTCACGCCTTCTTCGTAGTCCTTGACGCGCTCTTCCGGCATGTTCCAGCCGATCAGCGCACCCAGCAGGCCGCCGCCGGCCGCGCCCGCACCGGCGCCGGCCGCTGCCGCCGCCAGGGGTCCGGCAATCACCAGGCCAATGCCGGGCAGGGCAACGCTCGTGCCGACCGCCGCAATGCCCGCCAGCGCGGCGCCGATCGTGCCGCCAATGGCGCCGCCAATGCCCGCACCCTCGGCAGCCTTGTTGCCCAGCTCGGTTTCCTTGCCCATCGCACTGTCGTCACTGAAGTGGCGCTTGCGGGTGTCGTCCGACATCACCAGGTTGACATCGTCTTTCGAGTAGCCGCGCGAATGGGTCGCGTTGTAGGCGGCTTCCGCGCTGGCGCGGTCGGGGAACAGGCCGGTGACCATGTTGCCCGAACCGGACGAAGACGCGGCCATGGTGCTGTTGGTGTTGGTGTTCATGTTCATGACAAGCTCCTTTGTAAGATAAAAAAATCAGGATCAGTTGCGGTCAGCCCGCGCCTTGCGCGAGCCGGTCGTGGCCATGCCGCCCTGCGCCGTGCTACCCGCCGTGCCGGCGCTGCCGGTGTTGGTCGTGTTGGTTGTGCTGCTGCTGGTGCCGTCCATCGCGGCGCTGGCCCGGGCGGCCGGTGACGGCGCGGTGCGCACGACGGTGGCCGTGTCGCTGCGCGGCACCGCCTGCTGGTTGGCCTTGGCTGCTTCCTGCGGCGTGACGCCCACCGTGCTGGGGGCCGATGCGCCGGCCGCCGGCGGCGTGCTTTGCGCCAGGGCGCCAGCCGCCGCAAGGGCAAGCAATGCCCCGGCGGCCATTGAGGTGAGATGGTGGACCATGAATCTGCCCTTTCGAAAGGTTGGCGGTAGCGCGAACAACGCATTGCCGGTCAGCTGCATTTGCAAGCTGCATGAACTATAAAAAGCGCTTTTTTCATCAGCTTTCAGAGCAGGACGCATGCCGCCGTAGGAGAGCGCCGCGATTGCTTCGGGCCGGGCGCGGTGGCGCCTGGGCATGATTTACCATGGGCCTTCATGAATCGACCCTCAACGAGCCGGTGGCGCCCGGCGCTGAAAACCGGCGGCGTCCGGCGGCTGTGCCGGCTGGCCGGCGTGCTGGGCGATGCCGGCTGGGCAGCGCTTTTTGGCCTGTCCCTGCAGGCGCAAGCGGCCGCCCCGGCTGTGCCGGCTGCACAAATCAGCCTGGCCGCTACGCCGGATGTGCAGCAAGCCCTGGCCTGGGTCCGGGCCACCGGCGACCACCGCGGCCAGGCGTTTGCCATCATCGACAAAAAATCGGCCCTGCTGCATGTGTTTGACAGTGCTGGCGCGCTGCTCGGCTCGTCGCCGGTGCTGCTCGGTCTGGCGCGGGGCGATGAGTCGGTGCCCGGCATTGGCGAGCGCCCGATGGCGGGCATCCGGCCCGCCGAACGCACCACGCCGGCTGGCCGTTTTGCCTCGGAGCCGGGGCGTAATCTGCAAAACGACGACATCGTCTGGATCGACTACCAGGCGGCCGTGTCCATGCACCGGGTGCGCAGCAGCAACCCGGCCGACCGGCGCCTGCAGCGCCTGGCCACCCCGACGCCGGCCGACAACCGCATCACTTACGGCTGCGTCAATGTACCGGCAGCGTTTTATGACGCGCTGGTCAAGCCTTTCCTGGGCGCTGCGCCGGGGGTGGTGTATGTGCTGCCCGAAACGCGCCCTGTCGGCACGATTTTGGGCAAAGCCGGCGGCGCGCCGCCCGCTGCCGGCCGCCAGGCTGCCGCGCCGCGCTGAACCTGCCGCCGGCCATCAGAGCGAAAAAATCTTCCCCGGGTTCATGATGTTCTGCGGGTCCAGCGCCTGCTTGATGGCGCGCATCATGGCGACCGCGCCACCGCCGGTTTCGCTCAGCAAAAAGTCCATCTTGCCCAGGCCGATGCCATGCTCGCCGGTGCAGGTGCCTTCCAGGCGCAGCGCCCGGGCCACGAGCTGGTGGTTGAGCTTTTCTGCGATTTCCCGCTCGCTGGCGCTGTGCGGGTCAATCAGGTAGCCGAAGTGAAAGTTGCCGTCGCCGACATGGCCGACCAGAAAGTAGGGCAGGCCGCTGGCATCGGCCTCCAGCACCGATTCCAGCAGGCAGTCGGCCAGGCGCGAAATCGGCACGCAGGTGTCGGTCGAGATCGCCCGGCAGCCCGGCCGGCTCTGGATGGCGGCAAAGTAGGCATTGTGCCGTGCGGTCCACAGCCGGGTGCGCGCTTCCGGGGTGCTGGCCCATTCAAAGGCGTTGCCGCCGTGGCCGCCGGCCAGCTCCTGCACCAGCTCGGCCTGCTCCTTGACGCTGTTCGGCGAGCCGTGGAACTCCATCAGCAGCATGGGTTCTTCACGCAGGCCGAGTTTGCTGTGGGCGTTGACCATGCGGATGGTGCCGGCGTCGATCAGCTCGACGCGCGCAATCGGCACGCCGAGCTGGATGATCTCGATGGTCGTGCGCACCGCCGCCTCGATGCTCGGGAAGGAGCACACCGCTGCCGAAATCGCCTCGGGCAGCGGATAAAGCTTGACGGTGACTTCGGTGATCACGCCCAGCGTGCCTTCGCTGCCGACCATCAGCCGCGTCAGGTCATAGCCGGCCGCCGATTTTTTCGCCCGCGTGCCGGTGCGGATGACGCTGCCGGCGGCGGTCACGACTTCGAGTGCCAGCACGTTTTCGCGCATGGTGCCGTAGCGCACGGCGTTGGTGCCGCTGGCGCGCGTGGCGCTCATGCCGCCCAGGGTGGCGTCGGCGCCCGGGTCGATGGGGAAAAACAGGCCGGCGCCCTTGACCGCTTCATTGAGCTGCTTGCGCGTCACGCCGGCCTGCACGGTGGCCGTCAGGTCTTCGGCATGGACCGCCAGCACCTGGTTCATGCGGCTCACGTCGATGCTGATGCCGCCCTGCACCGCCAGCAGATGGCCTTCGAGCGAGGTGCCGACGCCAAACGCAATCACCGGCACGCTGAACTGGCCGGCCAGCTTCACCGCGTCGGCCACGTCCTGCGTGCTTTCGGCAAACACCACGGCGGCCGGCGGTGGCGCGGTGAACGACGACTCGTCGCGGCCATGCTGCTCGCGCACCACCAGCGCGGTCGAGCAGCGCTCGGCGAAGCGGGTCTTGAGCGCGTCGATCAGCGCCTGCGGGGTGTCGCGCTGCACGATCTCGGGCAACAAATGGGGAGGCAGTGGTGCGTTCATGATGGAGCTCCTGAGGGGGAATCCGAAGTTTACGACCTGAACGCCTGGCTGGCGCAATGAAGATGCCGGAAAAACTCTCGCATGGCATTGGGCGGCCCGCTGCAGGCCGAAGCGAAAAGCTTGCTAACCTCCAGCTTGGCTTCATTCACCCTTTTCAATTATTTGCTGCGCTCCGGCGCACCTTACCGACATGGCCAACAGACTGACACAAATCGCCACCCGCACCGGCGACAACGGCACCACCGGGCTGGGTGACAACACCCGCGTTTCCAAGGACAGCCTGCGGGTGCATGCCATGGGCGATGTTGACGAGCTCAATTCGAACATCGGCGTGCTGTTGTGCGAGGACATGTCGGCCAGCATTCGAGAGCTGCTGGTCGAGGTGCAGCACCAGCTGTTTAACCTGGGTGGCGAGCTGTCGATTCCGGGTTTCGAGCTGCTCAAGCCCGAGGCGGTGGCGCTGCTCGACGAGGCGCTGGAAACCTACAATGCCCAGCTGCCGCGCCTGGCCGAATTCATCCTGCCCGCTGGTACCCGCGCCGCCTCACTGGCGCATGTCTGCCGCACCGTGGCCCGCCGCGCCGAGCGTGCGGTGGTGGCGCTGGACAAGGCCGAAACCCTGAAAGAGGCACCGCGCCAGTACCTCAACCGCTTGAGCGACCTGTTGTTCGTGCTGTCGCGGGTACTCAACCGCATGAACGGCGGCGACGACGTGTACTGGAAAAGCGAGCGCATCGCGCGCCTGGCGCAGGCCGATCAAGCCGGCCTGCCCGGCCCAGACGACCAGGGCGGCCCAGACGACCAGGGCGGCCCGCCCGCCCGGCCTTGAAACGCGCCCGGCCGGGCGGATGTCAGACCAGGTGGACCGGCCCGTGCAGGCCCGCCACCGGCAGCATGCCGCCGGTGTCCAGGAAGCGCGCATGCCAGGACAGCGCTTCTTGCAGCAAATGCGGCGTGTGTTTGCCATTAGCGCCAGCCAACGAACGCTCGAAGTAGTCGCGCAGGGCAGGGCGAAAATCCGGATGGGCGCATTGTTCAATGACCAGCCGCGCGCGCTGCGTCGGCGACAGGCCGCGCAAATCGGCCAGGCCCTGCTCGGTGACGATGATCTCGACATCGTGCTCGGTGTGGTCGACATGCGAGACCATCGGCACGATGCAGGAAATGGCGCCGCCCTTGGCCACCGACGGCGTCATGAAAAACGACAAATACGCATTGCGTGCAAAGTCGCCCGAGCCGCCGATGCCGTTCATGATGCTCGAGCCCATGATGTGCGTCGAGTTGACGTTGCCATAGATGTCGGCCTCGATCATCGCGTTCATCGCAATCACGCCCAGGCGGCGCACCACCTCCGGATGGTTGCTGATCTCCTGCGGCCGCAGCACGATGCGCTGGCGGTAAAAGTCGATGTTTTCATTGAAGTCGGCCAGCGCCTCGGGGCTGAACGACAGGGCGGTGGCCGACGCCATCGCCAGCGTGCCCGAGCGCAGCATGTCAAGCATGCCGTCTTGCAGCACCTCGGTGTAGGCCGTGAGGCCCTTGAACGGGCCGTCGTTCAGACCGGCCAGCACGGCGTTGGCGATGTTGCCCACGCCCGACTGCAGCGGCAGCAGTTTGGCCGGCAGGCGGCCGAGCGCAACCTCCTGCTGCAAGAATTCGATGATGTGGGCGGCGATGCGCCGCGAATTCTCGTCGGGCGCGGCAAAGGCGCTGTTGCGGTCCGGCTGGCTGGTTTCAACGACGGCGATCACCTTGTCCAGGTCGCAGCTCAGGTAGGGCGAGCCGATGCGCTCGCCCGGGCCGGTCAGCGGAATCGGCATGCGGTGCGGCGGCAGGCGGGTGCCGTAGTAGATGTCGTGCATGCCCTCCAGCCCGGCGTTCTGCTGGCTGTTGACCTCCAGGATGATCTTGTCGGCCTGGTCGAGCCAGGTTTTGTTGTTGCCGACCGACGACGACGGAATCAGGCGCCCGTCGGGCAGGATGCCGGCGACTTCGATGACCGCAATGTCGAGCCGGCCCAGAAAGCCGAACCAGACGAACTGCGCCACGTTGGACAGGTGCATGTCGGTGTACTGCATGTCGCCGGCATTGATCTGCTGGCGGCAGGTCGGGTCCGACTGGTAGGGCAGGCGCATCTCGATGCCATGCACCTTGGCCAGCGCGCCGTCGAGTTCGGGCGCGGTCGAGGCGCCGGTCCACAGGCCGATGCGGAAATCCTCGCCGGCGGCATGCAGCTTTTCAATGCGCCGGGCCAGCGCCTGCGGCACCGCCTTGGGGTAGCCAGCGCCGGTAAAGCCGCTCATGCCGACATGCGCGCCAGCCGGAATCAAGGCGGCGGCGGCTTCGGCCGACATGGTCCGGGACCTCAGGGCGGGGTTTTGTAGGCGGTCGGCAAAAGGCATCTGGGTCAACTCCGGGAAAGGGGCCGCCGCGCGGCTGCGCCCGGCAATGCCTGCACTGTACCGGTTCACTGCGTGAAATTAAGGGTAAACCCTGATAACCCCAGCCTGCCCCTGGCCGGAATACCCGCGCGCTGGCAGTGCCGGACTGTCGGGGTCCGGCAGGGCATCGCAAATTTGCTATTTAATTAATAGCTATAAATGCTTGTGCAGATTGCGCATGCGGTCTGTTTGGTCATTATTTTGGCTCCAGAACCGCCATTGTGATGCGTGACACGCAGGTCAGCTCGCCGGCGTCGTTCGTCAGCTCCATCGCCCAGACCTGGGTGCTGCGGCCGATGTGCACCGGCCGGGCAATGCCGGTGACCCAGCCGCCGGTGGTTCCCTTGAGGTGGTTGGCATTGATGTCCAGGCCGACGACGCGCCGGCCCGGCGGCGCGCAGTAGGCCGCGCCGCACGAGCCCAGAGTTTCGGCCAGCACGACCGCCACGCCGCCATGCAGCAGGCCGTAGGGCTGGATGGTGCGCGCATCGACCGGCACCCGGGCGCGGATGAAGTCGTCGCCGACCTCCAGGAACTCGATGCCCAGGTGGCTGACGGCGGTGCCGGCGCTGGACGCGCTGAGCAATTCGATGCTGATGGGCTGCTTCCAGAGGGTCATGAAAATGGCTTTCCTTGCAGCTCAAAAGACTTTCACTATACGGCCAATGCTCGGCCATCCTGCGGCCTGCGCCGGCAGTCGCTGAAAGCCCAATTTCCCCAGGGTTTCTGCTAAGCTCAAATTTTGTTCACGGCCATCCTTACTGGTAACGACCATGCCCCAATCCCACAAAGACGCCAGCATTGCCGCCAACCCGCTGGCGCGGGCGCTTGACCAGAACGAAGCCATCCAGGAGTCGGTCGGGCAGTCGGCCGCAGAGCTGTGCCTGGTCAATGCGGTGCTGTCGCGGGAAATTCCCGACGCCCTGAAAACCGGCGAAGTTGCCCAGGCCATCGAGCGCACCGAAGAGCTTGAAAGCCGGGTACAGGCCTCGGCCGACGACCTGGCCCTCGTCAACCAGGCGCTGAAGGACGAAATCAGCGCGCGCGCCGAGCTGGAGCGCCAGCTGGCGGCGGCCCAGGCCGAGCTCGGCCAAGCCCAGCAGCAGCACCAGCCGGAATCCGGCCCGGCAGCGCGCTAGGCCCCCAGGCCCGGCTGGGCTATTTTTTTTCGGTCCAGCAAGGCGTACAGCAAGATCGCGCCAAAGGTGGCGGTGCCAATGCCGCCCAGGGCAAACTGGCCGAACTTCAAGGTGAAGTCGCCGGTGCCCAGCACCAGGGTGATGGCCGCGACCAGCAAATTTTTGTTGTCTGAAAAGTCCACCCGGTTGTCCACCCAGATCTTGGCGCCAGCCACGGCAATCAGGCCGAACACGACAATGCTCACGCCGCCCATCACCGGCAGCGGAATGGCCTGGATCAGCGCGCCGAACTTGGGGCTAAAGCCCAGCAGCACCGCGATCAGCGCAGCCACCAAGAACACAGCGGTCGAGTAGATTTTCGTCGCCGCCATGACGCCGATGTTTTCCGCGTAGGTGGTCATGCCGGTGCCGCCGGCGCTGCCGGACACCATGGTGGCAATGCCGTCGCCGATGAAGGCGCGGCCCATGTAGGCGTCCAGGTTCTTGCCGGTCATGGCCGTCACCGCCTTGACATGGCCCAGGTTTTCCGCCACCAAGATGACGACCACCGGAACGATCAGCAGCATGGCGCTGGCGTCGAACACCGGCGCGGCAAAGCCCGGCAGGCCCAGCCAGGCGGCGCTGGCGATGCCCGACAGGTCGATCGGCTTGCCCAGGCCCAGGCCGTTGGTCAGCAG
>JACMQR010000381.1 GCA_014376885.1 Polaromonas sp. | reverse complement strand
TGACAAATTTGTCCATCCGCGCGCCTCGCGGCAGGGGGTGCTCGATGGCCGGCTGGTGGCCTATGAGGTCAAGCGCGGAAAACGCCGGACCATCGGCTTTGGCGTCGGCAGCGACGGCCTGACGGTCAGCGTGCCAAGCGGATTGCGGCTGTCGGACATCGACCGGGCGGTGCAGGCCAAGTCAAGCTGGATCCTGAAAAAGCTGGCGGACACCCGCGAGCGCCACCGGCAGACCGAAGCGGCGCGCATTGACTGGAAAGAAGGCGCGCGCTTTTCATTCCTGGGCCAGCCGGTGCAGGTCGTGCTGGCGCCCGGGCAGGGCCAGGCGGCACTGAACGGCGGCAGCGCCGATGCCGTGCGGCAGCTGCGCCTGCCGCTGCCGGCCAATGCACCGCCCGAGAAAATCGAGCAGGCGGTCCGGGCCTGGCTGATGCTGCAGGCCCGGCAGATTTTTACCGCCCGGCTTGATTTTTTTGCGCCCCAGCTGGGCGTGCAATGGCGCTCGCTCGGCCTGTCCAATGCGCGAACCCGCTGGGGCAGCGCCAGCAGCAGCGGCGCCATCCGGCTGAACTGGCGGCTGGTTTATTTCAGCCCGCAGGTGCTGGACTATGTGGTGGTGCATGAGCTCAGCCATCTGCGCGTCATGGACCACAGTGCGCGCTTTTGGGCCACCGTCGAAAGTGTCCTGCCCGGCCATGCGCTATTGCGCCGGCAATTGAAAATGGAAGTGATGCCGCGCTGACACTCAAAAAACGACACAAGAGTAATTTTATGTAATAAAAAGAAAGTAACGAAACTTAATTAAAGCCTAAAAATAGCGCAAACTGACTAAAATTCGTGAATAACTTTGGAAGCGGGTATGCGGAACAATCTGATTCTGGTGGTTGAAGACAACCCAGACCACCTGGAGTTGACGGTACTGACCTTGGAAGAGGTGGGGGCGAATGCTGAAATAGCCGTGGCCTGCGACGGCGCGGCCGCACTTGACTATTTGTTCGGCCAGGGCGTGCATGCCGGCCGGGATGCCCGCCGGCAGCCGGCGTTCATCCTGCTCGACATGAAGCTGCCCAAGCTGTCCGGGCTTGACGTGCTGCGCAGTGTTCGCAGCAACCCCCTGACCGCGTTGATTCCCGTGATCATGCTGACCTCGTCCAGTGAGCATTCCGACATGGTCGCCTGCTACCAGAACGGGGCCAGCAGCTTTGTACGCAAGCCGGTCGATTTTGTGGATTTCACTGAAAAACTCAGCCGCCTGCAAGCCTACTGGCTGGACGTGAACGAGTCGCTGACGGCGGTCTGACAGGCGCTTGGGCAGCCCGGGCTGACCTGAAAAGCCATGCCAGAGCCCGGCGCAGCCAGATTTTTGCGTCGGCAACCGGCGCCGGCCGTGCAGCCAGGGGCCGGTCGCCAGGCGCCAGCGCAGCCGTCACGGGGTGGCCTTGCCCATTTGAGATGAATTTTGTTTTTATACAGACAGAAGCCATGAATCTGATTAAAATTACATCTGTGACAATTTTAAACTAACTCTAAAGTGCTGTGATGCTGCGTGAACCAAAAACCTTCGAAGCGGCTATCACCGCCAGTGATTTTTCGAGCGATGACTACTGCGGCACCAGCTACGCGGCCAAGATGCTGGGGCTGTCTGTCGCCACGGTGCAGTCGCTGGTTGAAAAAGGCGAGATCGACGCCTGGAAAACGCTGGGCGGGCACCGGCGCATTGCTTTGCATTCGCTCAACGCGTACCTGGCCAAGCACAGCCCGCAGCTCTCGCGCGCCGAACTCCATCCCAAGCACCGCCTGCGCGTCTTGGTGGTGGAAGACGACGAAGCCGCCCGCGACCTGTACCGCTGCCATTTCGAGGAATGGGACCTGCCGGTGGACTGCACCTGGATGTCTTCTGCCCTGGATGCGCTGATGGACATTGCCAGCATGCGCCCTGACCTGCTGATCGCCGACCTGTCGATGCCGGGCGTCGACGGCATCGAGATGCTCAGAACCATCAAGCGCAATCAGCAGCTGGCGGACATGCAGATCATTGTCATCAGCGGCATGGCGGTCGATGCCATCGCGGCCCGCGGCGGCCTTCCGCCCCAGGCCCGGTTGCTGCAAAAGCCGGTCAACTTTGACTGGCTGCAAGGCTATGTGACGGCGCTGGTCATGGCGAATGCAAAATGGCGCTGACCTGCTGATTTTTCGGACGCCGACACTTTTCGGTCTCCAGCGCGCCTGTCATGAGCCAAATGCCCGTTATCTCTTCACCCGCACCAGTGGGCCAGCCAACCGGCAGTCGCCTGCTCGCCAACAGCGCAGCGCCGCCGTCGGTGGGGCAGGGCTGGAACGCGGAGGACCTGACGCTGGACGGCATCATGCTGCTGGACAGCGAGTCGGTCATCACCGACGCCAATGTGCGGGCGCTCGAGTTTTTGCGCCGCGCGCTGCCGGCCATCCGCGGCTATTGCCTGTGGGACGTGCTGCCACAGGACATCGCCACCGTGCACGAAGAAGCCGCCGCGCAGGCGCTGGGCGCAGAGCAGCGGTATGTTTTTGTCGTCCATGAGGATTTTGAAAACAGCTGGGTCGAGTACACCCTGAGGCCCTGCGCTGCGGGCTATGTGGTCAACCTGCGCGAGGCCGGTCCGGCGCAAAAGTACCAGCGCTTGCTCGAAGACAGCAAGCGCTGCAACCAGCTGATCTTTGAAGCCAATCCGAATGCCATGTGGGTGTTTAACCGCGCATCGCGGCAAATCTTCGCGGCCAATCGGGCGGCCATCCACTTCTATGGATTCAACCGCAGGGATTTCATGGCCCTGGAAATGGACGCGCTTTTCCCCGGGCAAGAGGGCGCAGAGCTGCTGGTGTCGCTGAGCGCGGCCAAGGACGGCCAGTCTGACATGCGCTTATGCCGGCAGAAAAAAATGGATGGCCAGGTGCTGCTGGTCGAACTCGCCTGGAGCCCGGTGAGCTGGAACGGTCAGCAGGCGGTGCTGGTGAGCCTGGCCGACCTCAGCGACCGCCACCTGGCCGACAGCAGCCTGAAAAAATCCAATGCCGAGCTTCAAAAAATCTTGGCGGCGCAGCAGGGCGAGCTGAAAAACGTCCGGCACGACCTGCTTACCTTCACCCAGGCAGTGTCCAGCGACCTGCAGGACTCCTTGCATGTGGCCCACGGCTTTGCCGCCAGGCTGGCCGAAAAGTATTCGCCGGTGCTCGATGTGCAGGGGCAGCATTTCGTCCGGCGCATTCAGGCAAGCATCAGCCAGCTGGCCGGGCTGGTGGACGACCTGCGCACCCTGGCCCAGCTGCCGCTGCGCTCCGGCGCGTCCGAGCCGGTCGATCTGACGGCCGTGTGCGATTTGCTGATCGCCGGCTTGCGCCGGCGCGAGCCCAAGCGCATGGTCACCATCGAGATGGACGACCCCTTGATGCTGGTGGGCAACAAAAGCCTGCTCACCACCGCCCTGGCCTGCCTGCTCGACAACGCCTGGAAATTCACCTCGAAAAGGGCCGAGGCCTGGATCAAGGTCGGCTTGCTGCCGGGAAAGGTGCCGGGCGAGCTGGTGCTGGAAGTGACTGACAATGGTGCCGGTTTCGATGCTGCCTACGCCGGCAACTTGTTCACCGCCTTTCAGCGCCTGCATTCGTCGGCCGAGTTTGCCGGCAACGGGCTCGGGCTGGCGATCACCAAGCGGGTGGCGCAGATGCACGGCGGCGCGGTCTGGGCGCACAGTCCTGGCCAGGCCGGCGCGAGCTTTTTCATGTCGCTGCCCCAGGCTCGGCCAGAAGCGCCCTGAGGCGACTGCGCCAGCCGGCCGCCGGGGGGAGGGCGGACTGACTGCATCCGGCCGCGTTATAGTTGACGTTTACGTTAACGTAAGCTGCCTGTCAGCGGCGCCAGCTGTTGCCGCACACAGCCTTTTACCCTGCACCATGGCCACCACCTACACCATCAGCGACCTCGCCAGAGAGTTTGACCTGACCACCCGGGCGATGCGCTTTTACGAAGACATGGGCCTGCTGCAGCCCGAGCGCGACGGGCCGGGAGGCCGCAACCGGGTGTATTCGCCGCGCGACCGGACACGGCTCAAGCTCACGCTGCGGGCCAAGCGGCTCGGGCTGTCCCTGACGGAGGCGCGGGAAATCATCGACTCCTACGACAGCCCGCGCGACACCGCGCCGCAGCTGAAAAAATTCCTGGTCATTTTGGCCGACCACCGCAACAAGCTCGAAGCCCAGCTGATCGACCTGCAGGCCAACCTGGACGAGCTGCGGGTGCATGAAAAAGAAGCCAAGGCGCTGCTGGCGAAGGCGGAAAAATCGAAATAGGTAATAATCGGGAAGCCAGTTGACGTTGACGTAAACGTCAATCAAAACAGGCGTTGGCGGTACGCTTTTACCCTACCTTGACAGGCCTTTCATGGATCACCCCACCGTCCCGTCAGCGCTGTTCCAGCGGATCGAAGCCAGTTTTTTGCGCCAGGGGCTGATGCAGCACCTGGGCGCGCGGCTGGTCCGGGTCGAGCCTGGCCTGTGCGAGGTGGCGCTGCCGTATTCGCAGCAGGTCAACCAGCAGCACGGCGGCTTTCACGGCGGCGCCATTGGCGCGCTGGCCGACATTGCCGGCGGCTATGCCGCCCTGACGCAGCTGGCCGATGACACGGAAGTCGTCACGGTCGAGTACAAGATCAATTTTCTGGCCGGTTTCCAGGAGGGTGAACTGCGTGCCGTGGGCCGGGTGGCGCGCGCCGGCAAGCGCATCATCGTGGCCACAGCCGACGTCATGCATCTGGCCGCTGACGGCCGGCAAAGCGCCTGCGCCCTGATGCAGCACCTGGGCGCGCGGCTGGTCCGGGTCGAGCCTGGCC
>JACMQR010000380.1 GCA_014376885.1 Polaromonas sp. | reverse complement strand
TGCGCTCAGGGTTGACGACCGTGTCCCGGCGCGGCGCCAGCAGCAACGCCGGCGGCGAGGCGGCAGACGCATAGGCCAGCGGCTGGCTGTCCGGCAAGGTGGCGGGCCAGTTGAAGGCAACCTGGGTCTGGGGGTCGCCGATCGGCAAAAAATCGTACGGCCCGGCCAGCCCGATCCAGCCAGCCAGGCGCGCCGGGCTCAGGCCGACCGCTGCCAGCCAGCGCGCATCCAGGGCCAGCATGGCCGCGTTGTAGGCGCCGGCGCTGTGGCCCATGACCAGGATGCGCCGCGCGTCGACGCCGAATTGCTCGGCATGGTCAAACGCCCAGCGCACCGCGCCGGCGCTGTCCTCGACAAACGCCGGGTAGCGAAACGCCGGGCTGAGCCGGTAGTCGGCCAGCACCGCGACGATGCCGCAGGACGCCAGCGCCTCGCCGACAAAGCGATAGTCGCCGCGCGCGCCCGACGACCAGCTGCCACCGTAGAAAAACACCACCATCGGCGCCTTGCGCAGCGCCGCGGCGGGCTGGTACACATCGAGCCGCTGGCGCGCATCTGGCCCGTAGGCGAGACCTTCGGTGCGGCGGTAGGTGTCGGTGGCGACGGTGGCGTTGAGCAGGTCAACGCCCGAGCAGGCGGTGAGCAGCGCCGGCAGCATGGCCAGCAGCGAGCGCCGGGGCAAGGGGTCAGTCAATAGGTTCATGGACCGGCTGATACGCACGGCCGGCGCGAGCGGATTCAGCGCCGCTTCAGTGCGGCTTCAGGCCACCCGGCAGATCTTGAGCATGTTGGTGCCGCCGGGCGCGCCCATCGGCTCGCCGCAGGTGATGGCGTACACATCGCCGCTTTGCACGATATCGAGGCGCAGCAGGTGGCTTTCGGCCTGGTCGAGCGCGGTGTCGCGGTCGGCGCTGCTGTCCATCAAGATGGGCCGCACATTGCGGTACAGCGCCATCTTGCGCTGGGTTTCCAGGCGCGGCGTCAGCGCGTAGATCGGCACATGGATGTCATGGCGGCTCATCCACAGTGCGGTCGAGCCGCTGTCGGTCAGCGCGACGATGGCCTTGGCGCCCAGGTAATGCGCGGTGAACAGCGCGCCCATGGCGATCGACTGGTCGATGCGCGCAAAGGTCTTGCCGGAAAAGTCGCCGCTCAGCTCCTTGTACTCGGCCTTTTCGGCCTCCTCGCAGATCTTGGCCATTTCCTCGACGGTTTCCAGCGGGAAGCGGCCGGCGGCAGTTTCGGCGCTGAGCATCACCGCGTCGGTGCCGTCGAGCACCGCATTGGCCACGTCGCTCACCTCGGCGCGCGTCGGCACCGGGTTCAGGATCATGCTTTCCATCATCTGCGTGGCGGTGATGACCAGCTTGTCGGCGGCCCGGGCCATCTTGATCATGCGTTTTTGCAGCGCCGGCACGGCGGCGTTGCCGACCTCGACCGCCAGGTCGCCGCGCGCCACCATGATGCCGTCGCTGACCTTCAAAATCTCTTCGAGCTTGGGAATCGCCTCGGCGCGCTCGATCTTGGCGATCAGGCCGGGCTTGTGCCGGTAGGGCGCGGCCGCCACATTGCACAGCTGGCGCGCCATTTCCATGTCGGTGGCGTTTTTCGGAAAGCTCACGGCCACGTAGTCGGCCTGAAAGCTCATGGCGGTCTTGATGTCGTCCATGTCCTTGGCGGTCAGCGCCGGCGCGGTCAGGCCGCCGCCTTGCTTGTTGATGCCCTTGTTGTTGGACAGCTCGCCGCCGAGCTTGACGGTGGTGTGGACCTCCTCGCCGCGCACCGCGTCGACTCTCAAGACGATCAGCCCGTCGTTGAGCAGCAGCACATCGCCGGCCTTCACATCGCGCGGCAGCTCCTTGTAGTCCAGGCCCACGCCCCGGATGTCGCCCGGCTCGGTGCGCGACGCGTCAAGGATGAATTTCTCGCCCGGCGTCAGCAGCACCCGGCCTTCGGCGAACTTGCCGACGCGGATTTTCGGCCCCTGCAGGTCGGCCATGATGGCGACCTCGCGGCCGGTGCGCTGGGCCACCTCGCGCACCAGCGCGGCCAGGTCGATGTGGTCCTGCGCCTTGCCGTGGCTGAAATTGAGCCGCACCACATTGACGCCGGCGCGGATCATTTTTTCCAGCAGCACCGGGTCGCTGGAAGCGGGACCGAGGGTGGCAACGATTTTGGTGGCGCGGCGGGTCATGGGCGGGTCTCCGTGTAATTTAGTTTCTGGTTTATACACGAAACCAGTGACGCGGCGGCGGCCATCTGCCGCGTGCCGCCATCCACCGCCACAACCGACTTTTTACAAGCAAAAAGCCGCTCGTGCTTGCCCCGCTTCTATTGTTTGCTATTAAAACAAAAGCGCGTAATTTCAGCCCGCAGCGCGCTTTTGCAAAATCTCGAATGCTGGCAGCGTCTTGCCTTCGAGCACTTCGAGGAAAGCGCCGCCGCCGGTCGAGATGTAGCCCACGTCCTTTTCGATGCCGTACTTGGCAATCGCCGCCAGCGTGTCGCCGCCGCCGGCAATCGAAAAGGCGGGGCTGTCGGCAATCGCGCGGGCAATGCCCTCGGTGCCCTTGGCAAAGGCCTCGAACTCGAACACGCCGACCGGGCCGTTCCAGACGATGGTGCCGGCCTGCTTGAGCTGCGCGGCCAGCCGGGCGGTGGTGTCGGGGCCGATGTCCAGGATCAGGTCGTCGTCCTCCACTTCGGTGGCCGGCTTGACGGTGGCCGGCGCGTCGGCGGCAAAGGACTTGGCAGTGACCACGTCGGTCGGAATCGGCACCTCGGCGCCGCGCGCCTTCATGGCCGCGATCACCGCCGCCGCTTCGGCCAGCAGGCCCGGCTCGGCCAGGCTTTTGCCGATGTTCAGGCCGGCGGCCAGCATGAAGGTGTTGGCGATGCCGCCGCCGACGATCAGCTGGTCGACGTTGGCCGCCAGGCTTTTCAGGATGGTCAGCTTGGTCGACACCTTGCTGCCGGCGACGATGGCCACCAGCGGCCGCTTCGGGTGGGCGAAGGCCGCCGTGATGGCGTCCATCTCGGCGGCCAGCAGCGGGCCGGCGCAGGCCACCGGCGCGTACTGGGCGATGCCGTAGGTCGAGGCTTCGGCGCGGTGCGCGGTGCCGAAGGCGTCGTGCACGAAGATGTCGCACAGCGCGGCCATCTTGCGCGCCAGGGCCGCGTCGTTGGTCTTCTCGCCCGGGTTCAGCCGGCAGTTTTCCAGCACCGCCAGCTGGCCGGGCGCCACGCTCACGCCATCGACCCAGTGGGCAATGACCGCAATCTCGCGCCCCATCAGCTCACCCAGCCGCCGGGCCACCGGCGCCAGCGAATCGGCCGGCTTGAACTGCCCTTCCACCGGCCGGCCCAGGTGCGAAGTGACCATCACCGCCGCACCGGCATCAAGCGCCATCTGCAGGCAGGGCACCGAGGCACGGATGCGCGTGTCTTCGGTGATCGCGCCGCTGGCGTCCTGCGGCACATTCAGGTCAGCGCGGATGAACACGCGCTTGCCAGCCACCTGGCCGCTGGCGCACAACTCGGAAAAACGGATGAAATTCATGGGCGACTCGCAAACTACAAAAATTGGGAAAAACCGCGCAGGCGGATGGCCCCAAGAATTGTAGGGGCCGCCCCAACGCAGGAAGTTACCCTCACCAAGCCACCGTGGCTCCGGCCCTTTCAGCCGGGGCAGCACGGGAGGCGTGGGGGTGCCGCATACCAGCCGGGGCCGCGGAACCGGCTTTGCCGGGCCGCAGGCGCAGCGGCCCCATCGGCGGGCAGGGAATCACACAAAGTGGGAAGCGTG
>JACMQR010000379.1 GCA_014376885.1 Polaromonas sp. | reverse complement strand
CGACGCCTGGCTGCTCAAGGTGCTGGGCGAACGCCTGCGCCGCTACGACAAGGGCGGCGAGCAGTTCTACGACACCATCTCAGCCCTGCACAAGTCGGTGCGCGGCTCCGACCCGGATGCCGCCCTGTATTGGTTCATGCGCATGCTCGACGGCGGCGCCGAGCCCAAATACCTGGCGCGCCGCCTGATCCGCATGGCCAGCGAGGATATCGGCCTGGCCGACCCGCGCGCGCTGCGCCTGGCGCTGGACGCCGCCGAGGTCTATGAACGTCTCGGCTCGCCCGAGGGCGAGCTGGCGCTGGCGCAATGCGTGGTCTACCTGGCGGTGGCGCCCAAGTCGAACGCGCTTTACAAAGCCTTCAACGAGGCCAAGGCCTTCGTCAAGCAGGGCGGCTCCCAGCCGGTGCCGTTGCACCTGCGCAATGCACCCACCAAGCTCATGAAGCAGCTCGACTACGGCAAGGACTACCGCTATGCGCATGACGAGGAGGGCGGCTTTGCGGCCGGGGAAAACTACTTCCCCGAAGGCATGGCCGCGCCCAGTTTTTACCGCCCCGTCAGTCGCGGCCTGGAGATCCGGATTGCCGATAAGCTCAAGGAATTGAAGGCAAAAAACCATCAGAAAAACTGATGCCTTCCCAATCCGTCTGATACAGTCGGCATCCGCCAAAAAATGCGAATTCGCCAAGGGTTTACCCCGGAAAAACTGTTTCGCTGGCGCGATTCTCGCTAGAGGCCTGTCGCTACAATCCGGCCATCAGCTCGCCAGCTTCACCAGTCACCCCACTGGAGACAGGCGGGCTTTTTGTTAACTTGCGTGTTTTCAGGGTGATCCCGTGAAAGCATGCCGCCGGCAGGGTTGGCTCATTCAAACAAACGGAGCGGATTTATGGAAGTTTTGCTACAGCAAATCATCAACGGATTGGTCCTGGGCAGCATGTACGCCCTGATCGCCCTGGGCTACACCATGGTGTACGGCATCATCAACCTGATCAATTTCGCCCACGGCGAGGTGCTCATGGTCGGCGCGCTGACCAGCTGGACCATCATCGGCCTGATGCAGGAGTCCATGCCCGGCACGCCCGGCTGGCTGATTTTGCTGATCTCGCTCTTGATTGCCTTCATCGTCTGCGCCGCGCTGAACTTCACCATCGAAAAGGTCGCCTACCGGCCGCTGCGCAACTCGCCCAAGCTGGCCCCCCTGATCACCGCCATCGGCATGTCGCTGCTGCTGCAAACGCTGGCCATGATCATCTGGAAGCCCAACTACAAGCCCTACCCGACGCTGCTGCCGCCCGAGCCTTTCCAAGTCGCCGGCGCCGTCATCACCGTGACGCAGCTGTTCATCCTGGGCACCACGGCCGTCTCGCTGTCGATTCTGATGTGGCTGGTGCACTACACCAAGCTCGCCCGCGCCATGCGCGCCACCGCCGAGAACCCGCGCGTCGCCGCGCTGATGGGCGTTCGCCCCGACACCGTGATTTCGGCGACCTTCATCATCGGCGCCGTGCTGGCCGCGCTGGCCGGCGTGATGTATGCCTCCAACTACGGCACGGTGCAGCACACCATGGGCTTTTTGCCCGGTCTGAAGGCCTTCACCGCCGCCGTGTTCGGCGGCATCGGCAACCTGGGCGGCGCGGTGCTGGGCGGCATCCTGCTGGGCCTCATCGAGGCCATCGGCGCGGGCTACATCGGCCCGCTGACCGGCGGCTTCCTGGGCAGCCAGTATTCCGACATTTTTGCCTTCATCGTGCTGATTTTTGTGCTCACGCTGCGCCCCTCGGGCCTGCTGGGTGAACGCGTGGCGGACCGGGCCTGACCGGGCCGCAAGGTCTGGTCAATTTACCGTCGCCCAAGGAGAACACTTCATGAATCCCAAAAAACTGGCTACCTTTTTCGTTGCGGCGCTGGCCTTGCTGGTGCTGCCCTTGCTGCTGCAGCAGGGCGGCAACGCCTGGGTGCGCATTGTCGACATGGCGCTGCTGTATGTGCTGCTGGCGCTCGGCCTGAACATCGTGGTTGGCTACGCCGGCCTGCTCGACCTGGGCTATGTGGCGTTTTTCGCCGTCGGCGCCTATTTGTTTGCGCTGCTCGGCTCGCCGCACCTGGCCGAGGCCTTTCCCTGGATTGCCGCCAATTTCCCGAACGGATTGCACCTGCCGATCTGGGCGATCATTCCGGCGCCCGCCGGGGTGGCCGGCCTGTTCGGCGTGCTGCTCGGCGCGCCGACGCTCAAGCTGCGCGGTGACTACCTGGCCATCGTCACGCTCGGCTTTGGCGAGATCATCCGCGTGTTTCTGAACAACCTGGACCGCCCGATCAACCTGACCAACGGCCCCAAGGGCATCAACCAGATCGACTCGATGAAGTTCTTCGGCTTCGATCTGGGCAAGCCGCACAGCTTTTTCGGCATCGAATTCGCCTCGGTGACGATGTACTACTACCTGTTCCTGGTGCTGGTGATTTTCTCGGTGATCATCTGTCACCGGCTGGAAAACTCGCGCATCGGCCGCGCCTGGATGGCGATTCGCGAGGACGAGATCGCCGCCAAGGCGATGGGCATCAACACGCGCAACATGAAGCTGCTGGCCTTCGGCATGGGCGCGACCTTTGGCGGCGTGTCGGGCGCGATGTTCGCGTCGTTCCAGGGTTTTGTGTCGCCCGAGTCGTTCAGCCTGATGGAGTCGATCATGATCGTCGCCATGGTGGTGCTGGGCGGCATTGGCCACTTGCCCGGCATCATTCTGGGTGCGCTGCTGCTGGCCGCGCTGCCCGAGGTGCTGCGCCATGTCGCCGGGCCGCTGCAGGCCATGACCGACGGCCGGCTCGACTCGTCCATCCTGCGCCAGCTGCTCATTGCGCTGGCCATGATCACCGTCATGCTGATGCGCCCGCGCGGCCTGTGGCCGTCGGCCGAGCATGGCAAGTCGCTGAACAAGCGCCCGGGCAAAGACCCCATCCAGTCCATCAATCCTTAGAAGGCCAGGACATGAGCGAAACCATTTTGAATGTCTCGGGTGTTTCCAAGCGCTTTGGCGGCCTGCAGGCGCTGAGCGATGTCGGCATCAAGATCGAGCGCGGCCAGGTCTACGGCCTGATCGGCCCGAACGGTGCCGGCAAGACGACCTTTTTCAATGTGCTGACCGGCCTGTACACGCCCGACGGCGGCTCCTTCGAGCTGGCCGGCAAGCCCTACAAGCCGACGGCGGTGCATGAAGTGGCCAAGGCCGGCATTGCCCGCACCTTCCAGAACATCCGCCTGTTTGCCGACATGACGGCGTTAGAGAACGTCATGGTCGGCCGCCATGTGCGCACCCATTCGGGCCTGCTGGGCGCGGTGTTCCGCACGCCGGGCTTCAAGCGGGAAGAAGCCCAGATCGCCCAGCGCTCGCAGGAATTGCTTGACTATGTCGGCATTGGCAAATACGCCGACTACAAGGCCCGCACCCTGAGCTACGGCGACCAGCGCCGGCTGGAGACCGCCCGGGCGCTGGCCCCCGACCCGCAGCTGATTGCGCTCGACGAGCCGGCCGCCGGCATGAACGCCACCGAAAAAGTCCAGCTGCGCGAGCTGATCGACCGCATCCGCAAGGACAACCGCACCATTTTGCTGATCGAGCATGACGTCAAGCTGGTCATGGGCCTGTGTGACCGGGTGACGGTGCTTGACTACGGCAAGCAAATTGCCGAGGGCGTGCCGGCCGAGGTGCAGAAAAACGAAAAAGTGATCACTGCCTATCTGGGTTCGGGACACTAACAGGAACACACCATGGCAGCAGCAACACTTCTGAAAATCACCGGCCTGAAGGTGGCCTACGGCGGCATCCAGG
>JACMQR010000067.1 GCA_014376885.1 Polaromonas sp. | reverse complement strand
TCAAGCGCATCGGCTACGACAACACCGAGTTCGGCATCGACTACAAGGGCTGCGCGGTCATGGTCTGCTATGACAAGCAGAGCAAGGACATCGCCCAGGGCGTGGACCATGCCAGCGACGATCACCTGAACATCGGCGCCGGCGACCAGGGCCTGATGTTCGGCTACGCCTGCGACGAGACGCCTGAGCTGATGCCCGCGCCGATCTACTACGCGCACCGCCTGGTCGAGCGCCAGTCGCAACTGCGCAAGGACGGGCGTCTGCCTTTCCTGCGGCCCGACGCCAAAAGCCAGGTGACGATGCGCTATGTCGACGGCAAGCCGCACAGCATCGACACCGTGGTGCTGTCCACCCAGCACAGCCCCGACCAGAGCGAAACGCCCACCAAAATGAAGGCTTCGTTCATCGAAGCCGTCATTGAAGAGATCATCAAGCCGGTGCTGCCCCGGGAATGGCTGAAGAACACCCGCTACCTGATCAACCCGACCGGCCGCTTTGTCATCGGCGGCCCGCAGGGCGACTGCGGCCTGACCGGGCGCAAGATCATTGTCGACACCTATGGCGGCGCCTGCCCGCACGGTGGCGGCGCGTTCAGCGGCAAGGACCCGAGCAAGGTGGACCGCTCGGCAGCCTATGCAGCGCGCTATGTGGCCAAGAACATCGTGGCCGCCGGCCTGGCCCGGCAGTGCCAGATCCAGGTGGCCTACGCCATCGGCGTGGCCCGGCCAATGAATGTGACGGTGTACACCGAGGGCACCGGCGTGATTCCGGACAACCAGATTGCCGATCTGATCAATGCGCATTTCGACCTGCGGCCCAACGGCATCATCCAAATGCTCGACCTGCTGCGGCCGATTTACGAGAAAACCGCCGCCTATGGCCACTTTGGCCGCGACGAGCCGGAATTCAGCTGGGAAAGAACCGACAAGGCAGGATTGCTGCGGTCAGCGGCCGGGCTTTGATGCACCCGGGCCAGGCATGCCTGGCTTTTGCCAACCGCCTGGCGCGCCGTTGGCAGACACCGGCCGGCGCGCAGGCGTTCAGCCGCGGGTGTAGGGCGACTTGGGGATGAATTTGCTTTTGGTGCCCTGCAGCTCGTCAGCCGGCTGGGCATCGGGCTGCGGCACGGCAACCGTTTTGTTGGTTCCTTCAAACCCGAAGTCCTGGCCCCGGCGCTGGCTGCGGGCCGCAGGACGGGCTTTTTTTACCGCGCCTGGCTTGCCGGTGTCTGGCGCAGTCGCTGTTTTGGCCCGGGCCATGACTGCCTCTTCAGGTGATGAAACTGCTGCGTTCCGGATGCGCTGCCAACCGGCTTTCGGCCGGCGGCATGCCCGGCGCACTGCGCGCGCCGTCGACCTTGAAGGGCCAGCGGCTGGACAGCTGGGCAACCCGGCCGACGAGAACTTCGCGTTTTTCGGGCAGCGGGCGCAGGGCAATCAGCGCCCTGGAATCGGTGAAACTGGAACTGTTTTTTAGCATGGCGCATCGGGTCCGGGAGTCAACAAAAATCCACTGTATCGGCCCACACGCTTCGACTCCATCGGAATCGGAGCAAACGGCTGTAGGACATCAGGACGGGCTCGGCGCCAACCGGCCGGGCGCCCGCTGCGGCCCGAATTCTCAAGCGCCGGGCTCCCATGCCAGCCGCACCGAATCGGCGCCATACTGCAGTTGCACGCCTTCCGCATCGGCAAGCGCTTGAACATCGGCCCACTGCAGGGCGCGGTAGCCTGGCAGGCGGTTTTCAGTGACTGCCGTTTCGCCCAGGGTGGGCACCAGGATTGAAATCTTCAGCTGCACGCTGCCCGATTCTTCAGTGGCGGCCACCCGCACATTGCCAGCGTGCCCGGCCGCGTCGGTCAGGGCGATCAGGCTGGCGGTGAACACGCTGCGCAGCATGCCCTTGGGCAGCTGGGCTGACACACCGGCCGCTTCATTGACCACGGAAAAACCGCGAAGCGACAGCTCGGTGGCGATCAGGCCCAGCGCTTCTTCCAGCGCGCTGCCCACGGCCACCGGGTCGTTGTCGCGGGGCGCCAGCCAGGTCATCAAATTGAGCGAGGTCGCGGCGGCTTCGCGCGCCAGGGCATTTAACGCCTGGGCGTTTTTGCCAAGCTGGAGCATGTCGGGAGTGGCTGCCAGAAGGCGCCTTTCAAGCATGGCCGACAGCATACCAATCGGCTGCAGCGTGCCGGCGACATGGTGGCGGATGGCGGGCATCAGCCGGCGCATCAGCGCATAGCGCGCGGCTTCGGCAAGCCGCTCATTGAGATCAGGAGTTTCAATCGCCATATGCGCAGATGTGACCAGTTAATAAAGGGTGCCCGCTGTTTTAGCAAAAAACAGCCGCGCTGGCTGGCGTTTTGCCTGGCAACAAGAGCGGCAGCGGGATAAGCAAGGGGCAAGGGGCAAGGGCTGTGAAATGACCGTTTCAAAGGGCTGGTGCCTGCGGCCAGCCCGGCGGCGGCGCAGCAAAGATTTCGCATAATAGCAGCGCCGGTTTTTAAAAAAAAGCCCGGCCGCTTCAGCGCCTGGCCGATCAATTAAACCGGCAGGCCTTGAAAACAGGCAGGAATGCCCCTATCATTGGCACTCGACAGGCTGGAGTGCTAACAATATTTGATCTGTTTCGGCCCATCGACAGGCGCTTGGCTTTTCGCCAGGCGCTCTTGATTTCCCCCCCACCATTGTTTTAAAACAAGGAGCTTTTCATGAATCTTCGTCCTTTGCACGACCGCGTGATTGTCAAACGCGTTGAAAACGAGACCAAAACCGCCTCCGGCATCGTGATTCCGGACAGCGCTGCCGAAAAGCCTGACCAGGGCGAAGTTCTGGCTGTCGGCCCGGGCAAGAAAAACGACAAAGGCGAACTCGGCGCAATGGCGGTCAAGGTCGGCGACCGCGTCTTGTTCGGCAAGTACAGCGGCCAGACCGTCAAGGTCGGCGGCGACGAGCTGCTGGTCATGAAAGAAGAAGATTTATTTGCCGTAGTAGAGAAATAATTTTCTCGGCAAATAACCCGAATAATTTTGCGGGACAGACCAAGCGACGCGCAAAGCGCCCGATTGCTCTGTCCCCAAACCGATTAGTCCCCGTATTTAAACTTTTTAGGATCAAATCATGGCAGCAAAAGACGTAATTTTCGGCGGCGAAGCGCGCGCCCGCATGGTTGAAGGCGTGAACATCCTGGCCAACGCGGTCAAGGTCACGCTCGGCCCCAAGGGTCGCAACGTGGTGCTCGAGCGCTCGTTCGGCGCCCCTACGGTGACCAAGGACGGTGTGTCCGTCGCCAAGGAAATCGAACTGAAGGACAAGCTTCAGAACATGGGCGCGCAGATGGTCAAGGAAGTCGCTTCCAAGACATCCGACATCGCCGGTGACGGCACGACGACGGCTACCGTCCTCGCGCAAGCCATCGTTCGCGAAGGCATGAAGTACGTGGCCGCCGGCATGAACCCGATGGTCCTCAAGCGCGGTATCGACAAGGCTGTGACAGCCTTGGTCGCCGAGCTGAAGAAGGCTTCGAAAGCCACGACCACCTCCAAGGAAATCGCGCAAGTCGGCTCCATTTCGGCCAACAGCGACGAAACCATCGGCAAGATCATTGCCGATGCGATGGACAAGGTCGGTAAAGAAGGCGTGATCACCGTCGAAGACGGCAAGTCGCTCGAATCCGAACTCGAAGTCGTCGAAGGCATGCAGTTCGACCGCGGCTATCTGTCGCCCTACTTCATCAACAACCCGGAAAAACAATCGGCGTTGCTGGACAACCCGTTCGTGCTGCTGTTCGACAAGAAGATCAGCAACATCCGTGACCTGCTGCCGATCCTGGAACAAGTTGCGAAGGCCGGCCGCCCGCTGCTGATCATCGCGGAAGAAGTCGAAGGCGAAGCGCTCGCTACGTTGGTCGTGAACACGATTCGCGGCATCCTGAAGGTTGTCGCCGTGAAGGCCCCGGGCTTCGGGGATCGCCGCAAGGCCATGCTTGAAGACAACGCCATCCTCACGGGCGGCAAGGTGATCGCTGGAGAAGGCGGCCTGCCCGTCGGGTGGGT
>JACMQR010000378.1 GCA_014376885.1 Polaromonas sp. | reverse complement strand
TTCCATTGCGCGCCCATGAGATGGTTTCCTTGACTGTGGTGGCGCGCAAAGGCGCCTGACGGGGTGGGAGCCGGCCGGCGGGCCGGGCGCTGCGGCACCAGGCGCGGCGCTCGACCGGAAGGGCCTTGGTTATACACCTATCGCCAGGCGGTTTGGCACCCGCCGGGCGCTTGCGCGCTGCCTTCGCCGGCTGCCGGGCCGCCGCGCTCTGCCCCGGCGGAAAATTGGCGCTATGCTCGCCGGACCACTTCAGGGAAAGCGCCATGTCCACGCCCGAATTCACCGTCACCCATGCCCGGCAGGCGGTCTACACGCGCGGCTTGCGGTCGTTTTTTGAATACCGCGACCTGGGCATCCGGCGCGTGACGGCCGGGCAGATCGATGCCCATGTCATTCGTGCGGCCGCCGGCAGCGAGTTTTCCAGCCAGGCGCATCTGCACACCACCGCATTTCAGATGGTCTATGTGCTCAAGGGCTGGATCGAATTCGACTACGAGGGCCAGGGCATCGTGCGGCTCGAAGCCGGCTCGTGCGTCTACCAGCCGCCTGAAATACGGCACCGCGAGGTCGGCCACAGCAGCGATGTCGAAATGCTCGAAATCGTCATGCCGGCCGATTTCGCCACCGTGCAGGTCGCCGCAGTCGAGCGCTGATTTGCCGCCTGCGGCTCCTTCCGGTGGCGCCGCCGCGCCCCGTCTTACCTGCCGCTCTGGGGTTTGCTGACAGGCGCGGCCTGGTTTGCGCGGCACCATGCCAGGGCCGGGGTTGTCAGCCAGACGCCTTGAAAACAGGAGAAGCACCGTGACCCGTCCCTACATGGCATCGTCCTTGCCCGATCACCAGGTGGCCGAGCTGCACCGGCTGATGAGCGAGGAACTCAGCGATGTGGCGGTTTTTTTTCTGGACGCCAAGGGCCTGATCACGGTCTGGAACCGGGGCGCCGAGGACATGAAGGGCTACACCGCCCAGGAGGCGATCGGCAGCCCGCTTGGCCTGCTCTACACGGACGAGCAAAAAGCGCAAGGCCAGCCCGAGCGCAACCTGGACGAGGCCCGGAAAACCGGCTTTTACAAGGAAGAAACCTGGCGCCGACGCAAGGACGGCGGGCTTTTCTGGGCGCGCGTTGCCCTGACCGCGCTGCACGATGCGGCTGGCGCGCTGGTTGGGTTTTCCAAGGTCACCGTCGACCTGACTGCCCACAAGCGACTGGAAAGCTGCGTGCAGGAACGGCAAGACACCCAGCGCATCTTGCGCACCGTCCACGCCGGCATGTGGACCTGGCATCCGGAAACCGACCGGGTGGAGGTTTGCGCCAATTTTCTCGGTCTGCTGGGCCATCCGAGCGCCAGCACGTCCCTGCCGTTTGCCGACTGGCTGGACTTTTTCGACCCGACCGAGCAATCCCGGGTGGCCGATAAATTTCTCTTGGCCCGGGCCAGCGGCCCGGGTTCGGCGCTGGTGATGGAAACCCGGATGTGCCAAAGCGATGGCCGCTGCCGCTGGTTTTACATGCAGGCCGACTGGCACCGCGAAAACGAAGCCGACCCGCTGGTGATGAACGGCGTCAATATCGATATTGACGAGCTGAAAACTGTCGGCGAAGGGCTGCGCCTGGCGGCTGGCAAGCTGCGCGACGCCGATGCCCGCAAGGACGACTTTCTGGCCATGCTGGCCCATGAGCTGAGAAACCCCCTGGCGCCCATCCGCTCGGCGGCCGAGTTGCTCAAGATCGGCCGGCTGGACCCCGGGCAGGTGCAAAAAACCAGTGAAATCATTGCCCGCCAGGTCAACCACATGACCGGCCTGGTGGACGACCTGCTCGATGTGTCCCGGGTAACCCGGGGCCTGGTCAAGCTGGACAAAAAGCCGCTGGACATCCGCCACATCGTCACCGATGCGGTCGAGCAGGTGACGCCGCTGGTGCGCGCCCGGCGCCAGCAGCTGGTGCTGGAGCTGGCGCCCGATGCCTTGATGGTGCTGGGCGACCACAAGCGGCTGGTGCAGATCGTCGGCAACTTGCTGAACAACTCGGCTAAATACACCCCGGACGGCGGCCACATCGTGCTGAAAACCCAAGCCCAGGACGGCCAGGTGCTGCTCCGGGTGGACGACGACGGCATGGGCATGCAGCCCGAGCTGGCCAGCCGGGTGTTTGACCTGTTTGCCCAGGCCGAGCGCACGCCCGACCGGTCTTCGGGCGGCCTGGGCCTGGGGCTGGCCCTGGTGAAAAGCCTGGTCGAACTGCATGGCGGCAGCGTCGACTGCGCCAGCGACGGCCCGGGCCGGGGCAGCCGGCTGTCGGTCTGGCTGCCGCTGCTGGCGCCGCAGGCCGACAAGGCGATGCCGCAGTCTGCCGGCCTGAATGCGCCGGCGCCCCGCCCGCTGAGCGTGATGATCGTCGATGACAACATGGATGCGGCGCAGATGCTGGCGCTGTTTCTGGAGGCGGCGGGCCATGAGGTGCGGGTGGAGTATGGCGCGCGCCAGGCGCTCGAGCAAGCCCGCGCCAAGCCGCCGGATGTGTTCTTGCTGGACATCGGCCTGCCCGACATCGACGGCAACGAGCTGGCCAAGCGCATCCGGGCGCAGCCGGAAACGGCCGGCGCGGTGTTGATCGCCGTGACCGGCTATGGCCAGGAGCAGGACCGACAAAAGGCCCTGGCGGCCGGTTTCAAGCACCACTTTGTCAAGCCCGTCGATCCGGCCAAGCTGGCGCTGCTGCTGGCCGGCATGGGCTGAAGGCCGGAAAAAACAAGCAGCCGCTGAATCTGGCGGGTTTTTTGAGTCAAACTGGCCGCTTGTGCAATACCGGCGGCTATAGTTTGCTATGGTTTTTGAAAATCCTGATGCTGGACCTGGCCTGGTTCCTCGCCGCAGGGGGCGCTGCTACTGAAACGCCACTTCCGAAAAACTGCGCAATTTGCGGCTGTGCAACTGGGTGACACCTTCGGCGCGCAGCAACTCGACCGCCCGCATGCCAATGCGCAAGTGCTGGTCGACCCGGTCGCGGTAGAACTGGTTGGCCATGCCGGGCAGCTTGATCTCGCCGTGCAGCGGCTTGTCGCTCACGCACAGCAGCGTGCCGTAGGGCACCCGGAAGCGAAAACCGTTGGCGGCAATCGTCGCGCTTTCCATGTCCAGCGCAATCGCGCGGCTCTGGCTGAAGCGGCGCTGCGGCTGGTTGCCGGGCAGCAGCTCCCAGTTGCGGTTGTCGGTGCTGGCGACGGTGCCGGTGCGCATGATGCGCTTGAGCTCCGGGCCCTTGAGCTGCGTCACCTCTGACACCGCCGCCTCCAGCGCGACCTGGATTTCGGCCAATGCCGGAATCGGCACCCACAGCGGCAGCTCCTCGTCCAGCACATGGTCTTCGCGCACATAGCCGTGGGCCAGCACATAGTCGCCCAGTTGCTGGCTGTTGCGCAGGCCGGCGCAGTGGCCGAGCATGATCCAGGCATGCGGGCGCAGCACGGCGACATGGTCGGTGATGTTCTTGGCGTTGGCCGGGCCGACGCCGATGTTGACCATCGTGATGCCGCTGCGGCCTTTGCGCAGCAGGTGGTAGGCCGGCATTTGCGGCAGGCGCGGCGGCACAGCGCCCAGCGCGTCGTCGCTGCCCGCGTCCAGGCCGGCGCGCCGCGTGACGACATTGCCCGGCTCGACGAAGGCGCTGTACTCGCTGTCCGGGTCGGCCATTTCGGCATGGCCCAGGCGCACGAACTCGTCGATGTAGAACTGGTAGTTGGTGAACAGCACGAAGTTCTGGAACCACTGCGGCGAGGTGCCGGTGTAGTGGCGCAGGCGCTGCAGCGAGTAGTCGACCCGCGCCGCGGTGAACAGCGCCAGCGGCTGCGGCTCGCCGGGCCGGGCCTCGTAGGTGCCGTTGGCAATGCCGTCGTCCATGGCCGCCAGGTCGGGCAGGTCGAACACGTCGCGCATCAAGAGGCGCCGGGCCGTGCTCATCGTGCCTTCGATGTGGTCGTTCTCGGCGAACGAGAAATGAATCGGGATCGGCTGCGTGCTGGTGCCCACTTCGAGCGCCACCTCGTGGTTTTGCATCAAGAGCCGGAACTGCTCGAGGTAATAGTCGCTGTACAGGTCGGGCCGGGTGAGGGTGGTTTCAAAGCGCCCCGGCCCGGCGACAAAGCCGTAGCTCAGCTGCAGGGTGTCGGGCGTTTCCAGCGTTGCCCGGGCCACCGTGTCGGTGTGGATGCGCACGAACGGGTAGCAGGCGCGCACATGGCCGGGCAGCGTGTCGCCGGCGACATAGCGCTGCATGGCGCGGCGCAGGTGAGCAATCTGCTGGTCGTAGATGGCGCGCACCTGCGCCAGCGCAGCCGCCGGGTCGGTGTAGCGGATGGGCGCGATGAAGGCAGGCAGGTAGGACATGCCTGGCATTGTGCTACGCGCCGGGCCAGCCCGGGGCCGCGCCGGCAATGAAGGCGGGAGCCGCAAAGGCTGACATCAAAACGACACATTGCCAGCCTAAATTAAAACAATTCAATACTTGGAGAATTGCATGGATGCTGCCATTCGAATCAACACGCTGAGCAAAACATTCGGCAACGGCCGCCAGGCACTCCAGCACATCGACCTGCGCATTGACGCGGGCGAAATGGTCGCGCTGATCGGGGCGTCGGGCTCGGGAAAGTCCACCTTGCTGCGGCACATGGCCGGACTGATGGCCGGCGATGCCGATGCCCCCGGGTCGATCGAGGTCCATGGCCGCAGCGTGCAGCGCAACGGCAAGATTGCCGGCGACATCCGCGCAGTGCGCGCGGGCATCGGCTTTGTGTTCCAGCAGTTCAACCTGGTCGGCCGCCTGCCGGTGATCGTCAACGTGCTGGCCGGAATGCTGCACCAGATGCCGCTGTGGCGCAGCCTGACGCGCTGGTTCACCCCGGCGGAAAAAGCCCGCGGCATCGAGGCGCTGCGGCGCGTCGGCATTGCCGAATGCTGGGCCCAGCGCGCCTCGACGCTGTCGGGCGGCCAGCAGCAGCGCGCCGCCATTGCCCGGGCCATGGTGCAGGGCGCCCGGGTGGTGCTGGCCGACGAGCCGATCGCCTCGCTCGACCCGGAGTCCTCGCGCAAGGTGATGGACATGCTGGCGCGCATCAACCGCGAAGACCGCTGCACCGTGGTGGTGTCGCTGCACCAGGTGAACGTGGCCATCAAATACTGCCCGCGCACGATTGCCCTGCACCACGGCCGGGTGGTCTACGACGGCCCTTCCGCCGGGCTGACGCCCGAGGTGCTGCGCGGGCTGTATGGCGCGCAGGCCGATGACATCCTGGCGCTTGGCGACCACATCTCCACCCTGGACGACAAGACCCGGCCGGTGCCGCACCTGGCCTGGCCCGCGCCCCTGGCGCACGCTGCCTGACCCCCGGATTCACCTGCTTAGCAACCGACAAGGAAATTTTCATGCTTAAAAAATTGCTGGCCAGCCTGGCCGCCACGGCGCTGGTCGCCCTCACGCCGGCCGGAGCGCAGGAGCTGAAGGAAATCAACTTCGGCATCATCTCCACCGAGGCATCGCAAAACCTCAAGGCCGACTGGCAGCCCATCCTGGACGACATGGCCAAAAAAACCGGCCTGAAGGTCAATGCCTTTTTTGCCTCGGACTATGCCGGCATCATCGAAGGCATGCGTTTCAACAAGGTGCATGTGGCCTGGTATGGCAACAAGTCGGCCATGGAGGCGGTGGACCGCGCCAATGGCGAGGTGTTCGCGCAGATGGTCAATGCCGACGGCACCCTGGGCTACTACTCGCACCTGGTGGTCAACAAGGACAGCCCGCTCAAGTCGCTTGACGACGTGCTCAAGAACAGCAAAAGCCTGTCGTTCGGCAACGGCGACCCCAACTCGACATCGGGCTTTCTGGTGCCCGGCTACTACGTGTTCGCCAAGAACAAGGTCGACGCCAAGACCGCCTTCAAGGTGGTGCGCGGCGCCAACCACGAAACCAATGCGCTGGCGGCGGCCAACAAGCTGGTCGACGTGGCGGTGACGAACAGCGAAACACTCGACCGCCTGAAGGACCGCCTGCCGGAAAAGTTCAGCGACATCCGCATCATCTGGACCTCGCCCCTGATTCCGCTGGACCCGCTGGTGATGCGCAAGGACCTGCCAGAGGCGACCAAGAAAAGCATCCGTGAGTTCTTCTTTGCCTACGGCACGGGCAGCCCCCAGGAAAAAGAACACCTGATGAAACTGTCCAAGCTGTCGGGCTTCAAGCCCTCGACCAATGCCCAGCTGGTCCCTATCCGCCAGCTCGAACTGTTCAAGGAAAAAAGCAGGTTCGAAGCCGATGCGGCCATGAGCCCGACGGACAAGCAGGTGAAGCTCGCCGAGCTGGACAAAAAGCTTGCTGAACTGAGTAAATAAGCAGCGCTCCCCGACATGCCTGTCCAACCCATTCCTGTGACGCTGCCCGCCGCGCCGGCTGCAGCGCTTGCGCTTTCCCTGCCCAAGCCCGGCGTGCTGCGCCTGCTGTCGTGGGGCGCCGTGGCGGCCTTGCTGGCCGCGTCATGGCAGGGCGCCGACCTGCGGCCGCTGGACCTGGTGCGAGATTCCGGCAACATGGCCACCTACGCGGCCGACTTCTTTCCGCCGAACTTCAGCCAGTGGCGCATCTACCTGCAAGAGATGATCGTCACCTTGCAGATTGCCCTGTGGGGCACGGCGCTGGCGGTGGTTTTCGCCATTCCGCTGGGCCTGCTGTCGTCGGCCAATGTCGCGCCCGCCTGGGTGCGCCAGCCGGTGCGGCGCGCCATGGATGCGGCCCGGGCGATCAACGAGATGGTGTTTGCCATGCTGTTCATCGTGGCGGTCGGCCTGGGGCCGTTTGCCGGCGTGCTGGCGCTGTTCGTGCACACCACCGGCGTGCTGGCCAAGCTGTTTTCCGAAGCCGTCGAGTCGATCGACGCCCAGCCGGTCGAAGGCATCCGAGCCACCGGGGCCAATGCGCTGGAGGAAATCGTCTACGGCATCATTCCGCAGGTCTTGCCGCTGTGGATTTCCTATTCGCTGTACCGCTTTGAGTCCAATGTGCGCTCAGCGTCGGTTGTCGGCATGGTCGGGGCCGGCGGCATCGGCGTGATTCTGTGGGAGATCATCCGCGGCTTTCAGTATGCGGAAACCTGCGCCGTGATGGTCATCATCGTGGTTACCGTGACGCTGATCGACCTGGTGTCGGCGCGCATCCGCCAGGCGCTGGTCTGAAGGCTTTGCCATGGCCCTGACCCTTGACGACATTAGCGCGTTGTTTGACATCCAGGGTGGCGCGCGGTATGGCGGTGAAGCCATCAGCCAGCGCCAGCATGCGCTGCAATGCGCGCACCTGGCCGAGCAGGCGGGCGCCTCAGCCGAACTGGTGGCGGCGGCGCTGTTGCACGACCTGGGGCATCTGGTCGCCCCCGGCGATGCGGCAGAGCCGGCGCGCGCCGCCGCCGTCGACGACCTGCACCAGTTACTTGCCGTGCCCTTTCTGCGCGGCGTGTTTTCCGAAGCCGTGCTGGCGCCGATCCGCCTGCATGTTGACGCCAAGCGCTATCTTTGCCAGGCTGACCGCCACTATGGCGCCAGCCTGTCAGCGGCGTCCCGGCGCAGCCTGGCATTGCAGGGCGGGCCCTTTTCAAGCGCGCAGGCCAAGGCCTTCATCGCCCAGGCGTTCGCCACCGATGCGCTGGCCCTGCGCCGCTGGGACGACCGGGCCAAGGACCCGGCTGCCCGGCCGCCCGGCTGGGCGCACTACCGGGCGATTCTGGAAAACGTCCGCTGCCCGGTTGGCACTCAGTCGCCCGTCAGGTAGTCGGCCAGGCGCTGCGCGGCGACGGCCAGTTCGGCGTCGTTGACGATCACGCAGTTCGCGGCCCGGCTGCCAAAGCAGGCCGCGCCGCGCGCCAGCCGGTCGGCCACCGCGCTGGCCGTGTCCCGGTCGCGCCCTGCCAGCCGGGCTGCCAGCAGCGCCGGGCTGGCGGTCACTTCCACCCGTCGCACCTCGGCTGAGGGCGACAAGCCCTGGACATGGGCGCGTGAGCCATTGACCACCACCCGGCGCCCGGCCTGCACGTCGGCGGCATAGCGCGCGGCAATGGCGTAATGAAAGCCATGCGCCTGCCAGTGCCAGCGCAGGCCGCCAGCCTGCCGCAGGGCGTGAAATTGCGCTTCGCTGACCGGGTCGTGGTCCGAGCCGGCCTGGGCCGGGCGCGTCACCAGGCGGCGCGCAAACACGATGTCCTGGTGCTCGCCAATGGTTTGTTGCGCCAGGGCGATCACGCTGTCTTTGCCGGCGCCGGACGGGCCGCAGACAAAAATCCAGGCGCCGCTCATGGCTGCAGCCGCAGGTCGATAAGCCGGTGAAATGGTGCTGCCGGCGCGCGCTCGACGAACAGGCACAGGCGGTCCAGCCACAAGGGCGCGTCCGTATTGAGCCGGTCAAGCTGCGGCGCGACTGCATCGGTGACGCGCTGCGCCAGCTCAGGCGTTGCCGGTCCGGTCAGGGTGAAGTGCAGGCGAAAGCGCTCCATGACATAGGGATAGCCATACTGGGCCAGCAACTCGGCTTCGCGCATGTCCAGCGGCGCGGCGCGGCGGCGCGCCAGTTCTTCGTCGCGCAGTGGCGCGCGCAGGGCGTCAAGCTCGGTCACGCACGCGCCAGCCAGCGCCTGCAGGCCGGCCGGCATGGTTTCAGGCACCAGGGCCACAAAGCTGCCCAGCGTGGTGGCTCGCAGCGGACCCAGCAGAACCGGCTTGAGCCGGCGCGCCAGCGTTTGCAGCTGCGCCAGCACGGCCGGCTCGTCAATACCGTGGGCCAGGCGAAAAGGCGCCTTGAGCGTCGCGTGAAAGCCGTAGCGCCGGGGTTCCTGCGTCAGCCGTGCGAAGTGTTCCGGAGAAACGCCGGCAAGCAGCGGCTGCGCCAGCAGCGCGCTGTCGTGTTCGTCGCGGCCCAGCCAGCGGGCGCCGAATTCGCGCCAGGGCGAGTGCCGGTCGGGCGCAAAGAAAACGGCGTAGCGGGCGCTCATGCCGGGCCTCCGGCGCTCACCACCAGCTGAACACTGTCGCCGCAAAACACGGTTTCCCCGTACTTGATCGGCCGGCCCGCCATGTCCACGTCCAGGCATTCCACGCACAGCACCGGGCGCGTCACGGGCTGCTTTAAAAGGCGGGCGGTTTCGGCAGACGGCATCTGGGTGGTGATGCGGCTTTCGGCGCGCACATAGTCCTGCACGCCGAAGTGGCGCAGAATTTCCGTGGTGCCAGTGCCGCCGCCCAGCATTTCGAGCAGCCCGGCAAACCGTTCGGCGGGGTAGTAGGCGCTGGCCAGCGCAATCGGCCGGTCATTCGCCTCGTCGAGCATTTCGACCCTCAGCACTGTAGCGCCTTTGTCCAGCTTGAGCTGCTGCGCTGCGCGCTCGGGTGCGGGCATTTCCCGCGCTGCCAGCAGCTGCTTGCTGGGCAGCAACCCCTGGCGCTGCAGGTTTTCGGTAAAGCGCGTGCGGCGCGACAGCGCGTAGTCGAGCAGCTCGTGCTGGACAAAGGTGCCCCGGCCCGGCTCGATGCGCACCAGCCCGTCGACCTGCAGCGCGGCGACCGCCTGGCGCAGCGTGTGGCGGTTCACGCCAAAGCGCGCGGCCAGCTCGCTTTCGCTGGGCAGGCGGCCGGCTTCGGTGAAGGCCCGGTCGCGGATTTCGGTGCTCAGCGTGTCGGCAATCTGTTTCCAGACCGCCAGGCCGCTGCGCCGCCCGGGGGCGCTGGAAAAGGGGTGTGCGTTTGTCATCATTCGGTCATGTTGTCCAGTTGAACTAGGGGTCCGTTGCAGCCCTTGCGGATGCTTTCGGAAACAGGCTTAACTTTATGGACTGATTTAGACATCTGTATGACAAACGAGGCAATCAACACCAGCCACCCGCCCCGCCGCCGCTGGCTGGCCGTGCTGGCGCGCGCCAGCCGGCCGGAGCTTGAACAGGCAGTGACGGACCTGGGCAGCCTGGCGCCGCTGGCGCATGTCAGGCTGTCCGAGCCCGGCATGGTCATGCTGCGCGGGCGTGTCGGCGGGACCGGCGACGCCTTCAACCTGGGCGAGGCGACAGTCACGCGCTGCGCCTTGCGGGTCGGCGCCAGTGCGCTGGGGGTCGGCTATGCGCTGGGGCGCGATCGCCGCAAGGCCGAACTGATTGCCATTTTGGATGCGCTGCTGCAGAACCCTGAGCGCCAGGCAAGCCTTGAGCAGGCGGTGGTCGAGCCGCTGGCCGCGCGCCAGGCGGCCCTGCGCGATGCGGCCAGCCGCCAGGCTGCCAGTTCCAAGGTTGAATTCTTCACCTTTGTGCGAGGAGAAGCATGAGTCATTTGTCTGAGGTCAGCGCCGGCTTTGCCGACCCGGTGCATGACGCGCAAACCGCTTTTCGCGCGGTGCTCGATGCGCTGTCGCGGCCCGGCCGGCCGTTTGCCATCGGCCAGCCGGTTCCGGGGCTTGCCCTGGGCCCCGCGATGGCGCATGCGCTGCTGGCGCTGACCGACGGCGACACGGCGGTCTGGTGGCAGCAAGCCGACCCTGCCGCGGCATCCTGGCTGCGCTTTCACACCGGCGCAAGCCTTGCCGCCACACCTGAATGCGCTGCTTTTGCCGTGCTGGACAGCGTCGCCGGGTTGCCGCCGCTCACCGCCTTTTCGGCCGGTTCTGCCCAAGCCCCCGAGCGCTCGGCCACCTTGCTGGTGAAGGTCGCCTCGCTCGACGCCGGACCGGCGGTCGAGTGGCGCGGCCCGGGCATCCAGGGCGCGCAGACGGTGCGGCTGGCTGGCCTGCCAGACGATTTCTGGGCGCAGTGGCAGGCCAACCAGGCGGCTTTTCCGCAAGGCGTGGACATTGTTTTCATCTGCGCGGGCCGGGCGCTGGGCCTGCCGCGCACCACCCGCGCGCGCCGTCTGGAAGAAATTTAATATGTATGTTGCAGTCAAGGGTGGCGCGGCCGCCATCGAGAATTCCTGGCGCCTGCTGGCCGCCCAGCGCCGCGGCGACACCGCCTTGCCCGCGCTGTCGGTGGCCCAGATCCAGGCGCAATTGCCGCTGGCCGTGGACCGCGTCATGTCCGAGGGGTCGCTCTACGACCCGGAGCTGGCGGCGCTGGCGATCAAGCAGGCCAGCGGCGATCTGGTCGAGGCCATTTTTCTGCTGCGCGCCTACCGCACCACGCTGGCGCGCTTTGCCTACAGCGAGCCGCTGGACACCGCGCAGATGCAGCTGGCGCGCCGCGTGTCGGCGACCTTCAAGGACGTGCCCGGCGGCCAGGTGCTGGGCGCCACCTATGACTACACCCAGCGCCTGCTCGACTTTGCCTTGCTGGCCGAAGGCGACGCTGCCCAAGAGGCCCTGAACGATGCGCCGGCCCTGCCGGCCGCCATGCCGCGTGTCAACGCGCTGATGGCGCGCG